>CAVKQP010000028.1:0-14908 GCA_963658165.1 Clostridium sp. CAG:302
TGTTCTTGATGGCTGCGTCCTTGGAGCCATACTGGCGAACGAAACTGAGGAGCTGTTTCTCGGTCATGGAGAAATAAACATACATCTGAGAGTTGTCAGACACGGTAGTCAAAGGCTTAGGCATCGAGGCACTTACCAATGTACCCACACGATAGGGCAACACGCCAACCACTCCGTTGGATGGGCTTCTCACCTCCGTATAGGATAGGTTGTTGCGGGCGTTGGTCACCTGAGCCTTTGCCTGCGCCAACTGAGCCTTTGCCGTAAGATAAGCATTCTCTGAAGTCTGGAGCGTATAGTCAGAAACCACCTTCTGGGCAAAAAGCTCCTTATTACTATTATAGGTAAGCGTTGCGGATGCCAGAGCGGCTTCTGCAGCCTTCTCCGTAGCAACGGCATTGTCAAGAGCTGCACGATAAGGCACCTGGTCGATGATGAAAAGCAGCTGACCTTTCGTCACCTTATCACCTTCCCTTACGCACAGACGTTCAATCTTTCCAGCCACTTGTGGATAGATGTCAATATCCTGCCTACCCTTGATGGAGGCTGAATAGCTAGACGAAAGTTCTTGATTTGTTTCCTGTACTTTCATTGTCTTGAAACTAACACTTTCTACCTTTTCTTGCTTCTTCTGTTGGCAAGATGTGGCAATGGTACAACCTAAGGCTACCATTACACCCAAAGTCATTTTCTTAATGGTCATCATATTTCTCTTTTTATCAGGTATCTCACAAGGGAGATTTTAAATCCGGTGCAAAATTACCAAGAGTGCTACACTGGCGCCCAAGAAATACAAGTACTGTTCTTTTCAAAAAGAGAACAGTATGCAAACAAAACATAATTGTTTCTATATTTTTGGAATATCCTTTAAGAGAAAGGGATAAAAATGACATTATTGGCTAATTTTGCAACAAACAATAGACAACGTATGAATATAACAGAGTGTGACAACATGATGACAGTGGGCGTAGCAGCACAAAAGGATGCTAAAGTGGAAATCGCCAAGGGACAATATTTTACTGCAAACAACACAACCTTGCTGATTGTAGGGCAAGGCTACATGCTTTTGGAAATAGACTTCGTGCAATACGAACTCAAGCGCAATACCATTGCGTCCATTTCACCCAAGTCAACCGTCAGGTGTCTTGAGGTCAGTGATGATTTCACGGCATCTTTCATTACGTGTAACCATGAGTTTTCCGTTGACGTCATGGTACGTCCCGAACCGGCATTCATGGACTTTATTAGGACCTACCCCGTCGGAACGATTGAGGAAAACCGCTCCAATGTGCTGAATGATGGTATTGGCAATGTGGCTTACTTCCTTTATGAGAACACGGGAAGTCACAAGATACAAATTGCCAAGAACATTGTCCAAGCAATTCTAATGGAGGTGTACGATGTCATCTCAGATCACCTCATGCCTAACACGTCTACGACCATGTCAAGACAAAATGAACTTTTCATCGAGTTCATACACCTTGTATATAAATATGGTGACAAAGAACGCGAGGTCTCATTTTACGCAGACAAACTTTGTATCACTCCGCGCTATCTGTCAAAAATCGTACACAATATAAGTAAGGAAACAGCAAAAGACATTATCAACCGTCACTGCATACAGGAAATTAAAACCTTGTTGCGCTCCACCAACGACAGTCTGCAATCCATTGCGATGCAATTAGAGTTCCCAGACCAGTCGTTCTTCACCCGATACTTTAGAAAATATGTAGGAATGACACCCAAAGATTTCCGTGCTTGTGTATGACTAAGCTATGGGTAAACCATATCTAAATAGAGAGAAAACATCATTGTGTGCGCACACAATACTTGATTTAGGTCAACAAAGCACACGATTTTGAAGAAAAGAACACTTTTTCTATTGACACGAGCGAGTTTTGGATGTAACTTTGCAATGTCAAAAGAAAAGACAAGTTTAGGTTTTAGTTTAGGTAAAAAAAGATTGTTAGTTTGGTTATTGGTTTTAGGTAAAGATTGATTTTGTTTAGGATTTTAGGTTTTAGTTTTGGTATGAAGATTGTAAGTTGATTCAGGTAACGATTTGAATAGAACACAAACTTACAAAATAAGGGTTCCAGATGACGTTGATGTCATTTGGAATTCTTGTTTTTTACGGTTGTATATTTGTTGAAGAGATCTATATGTGAAAAGCGTTCTCTGCATTTATATATAAAAGAAAGAGGTTGCATCATCGCTTCCAAAGAAACGGTAATGCAACCCTCTATGTTTTTCAACTCCTGATAATGGAGATTAGTTGGCGGGAGTAGTTGGAGCCTTGGGGGCTTCCTGCTTTGCTGCGGGAGCAGCCTGCTGTCCTGCTTTTGGAGTAGCCTTCTGACTTGCGCCAAATCCTTGCACATTGTTGGCATTGGTAGCGCTATTGCCAGCTTCAGTTCTTTCGATCACGCTCTGGTCTGTCACTGCTGTTGGTGCCACATAAGCACAAACCACGCTGAGTATAACCATTGCCGCTGCAAGTCCCCATGTTGCTTTCTCTACCAAATCTGTGGTCTTGCGAACACCCATAATCTGGTTAGATGATGAAAAGTTGGATGCAAGTCCACCTCCCTTAGACTCTTGGATGAGCACGATGAATATCATCAGCAGTGCTGCCAAGACAATCAGGAGTACGAATAAAGTGTAAAATCCCATTGTTTTTTAATTATTTTTATATTTATTATTTATTATCAATTTCTCAAGGAAACGTATTTGGTCTGCAAAGTAAACATTTTTTTTTGGATAATTCAAATTTAAACGCTTAATAATTTCCAAAGCCTTTGAATATCTGCCCTGTTTTATGTAGATTCGCGCTAACGTCTCTGTGAAATAGCCTTCGTCGCCTTCTGTTTCGGTGCTGGCCTTAGGTGTTTCGATAGCAGGTGTATATTCTGGCGTTTCCTTCAGTTCTATTTTTCCACCTTCCTTATTGATAAAGTCATCAATGAGACTCTGTCCTTTCATCTCCGGTTGCTTTTCCTCTTCATCAGAAGCAACATTTTCGGTTGCCATTAAGTAGCTCACGTAGTCAACAGCAGCATCAGCCGCAGTTGGCTTTCGTGCTCCTGACGTTTCCTTGGATTGCTCTTCATCTGTAGGCAATGAGTCGAGAAAGTTGTCTATTAGGGCAATCGTGCGGTTGCCGGCATTATCGGCAGACGCTACCGGAGCAGGCTCTTCCTTGCGTTTCAACTGATAGTGGGCAGCCTCCACGATATCGAAAATGGTCTTTCGGTCTGTGATGTAGATAGCCGTGCGACGCAGTTCTTCATCGAAAGAGGGGTCATGAAGCAGATACAGGTTCTTCAGCATCAGCAAACGAGCCAGCTGGTAGTAAGGATAGAGCGCAAGGATGTTGCGGAGATCATACAGGGTCTCCTTGTCCAATTGCTCGGGATGGTTGATGTAGTGCGTTAAATCCATAGAGCGTTACCAGTTGGCTACAGTTGCGTTGAATATTTGGTCGGTGATGTCTTTCACCATTTGCGTGACAAGTTCTTCCTGCACGGAGTTGAGTGAGCGGGTTGACTCATAACTTTGTGTGGCAGTAAACTGTCGTTCAAAGTCTTCCTTGTGGTTCACATTGTTGGTAAACCGCACGTTGACCGTCATCGACAACTCTGTCTGTGCCGACACGCCTTCACTATTCACCGACTTGTTGCGTTGTGAGTATTGGGTGATTTCACCTTCTACTTTCAAGTCACCTCCCCGTTTCACCTGTATGAGTCGGGTGTGGTTGGCGTATACATCTTTCAGCTGATTGTTGAAGATAGACGCCATCGGGCCCCACACATAGTTTGAGCGAATGGGGAAGTCGGCAATCTGTATGGTCTTTGTCTTGGTATAGTCAATGCTTGCTCCGTTGAACTTATAGGAAACGGAACAAGCACACAACACCAACACAAGTGCCAATGCCAAAGGCTTAAATATCTTTATTCTTGTCAAGTCCATATTGCTTTAGTCTTCTATAGAGCGTACGATCGGATATGCCCAACTCGTGTGCAGCTTTCTTCCGGTTACCGCCATTGCGTTCCAGCGCTTTTTCTACCATCTGTCTGCCTAGGTCGCTGAGGTTAAGACTTTCTGGTTCTGAGATTTCCTCTGCCACAGCATCCTCCACGCGGGCATGACGTTCTACAAAGGGTGAGTTGCGTCGGATTGCTGGTGTATTGTCTACAACAGGATATGATGTATCGATTGGAGCCAACTGATGTGTATCTACCGCTTGTCGTATACTCTGTGCCTCATCCATCTGCTTGCGCAGCGTGTTCATTTCCCGCCGCAAGTCGCTCACGTTTCCTCGCAGTTCATACAATATTTTGTAGAGTATCTCGCGCTCACTTTCATAGTTGTGACTGCCACCTTTCGACACTGTGGTGAGCTGCATGCTGTCTTCTTGGTCGGCAGGTATGAATTTCAGAAGAGTCTCCGCATCAATCTCGCGCTTCTCGCTCAATACCGACATTTGTTCAGTGATGTTCTTGAGTTGGCGCACATTGCCTGGCCACTTATACTTCATCAAGAGGGGTTTTGCCTCATCCGACAAAACGATCTTTGGCAATCGGTATTTCTCTGCCATCTGCATGGCGAAGAGGCGAAACAACAATACGATGTCGGTGCCACGTTCACGAAGTGGCGGCATCTGGATGGGGATGGTGTTCAGGCGATAATAAAGGTCTTCGCGGAAGCGTCCCTCACTCACCGCCTTGCGCATGTTCACATTGGTAGCAGCCACAATGCGCACATCGGTCTTCATGACTTTTTGTCCACCCACACGTATGTATTCTCCCGTTTCAAGCACGCGGAGCAACCGAGCCTGGGTGGCTAATGGCAACTCTCCCACCTCATCAAGGAAGATGGTACCCTTGTTCGCCACACCGAAATAGCCTTCACTCTCACCTATTGCTCCCGTGAAAGCCCCTTTCTCATGACCAAAGAGTTCACTGTCTATGGTGCCTTCTGGTATGGAACCGCAGTTGATGGCAAAGTATTTCTCACGTCTTCGCGGCGAATTGTCGTGGATGACACGTGGTATAACCTCTTTACCCACACCGCTTTCACCTACTATCAGCACGGAAAGGTCGGTAGGTGCCACCTGCAAGGCCACATCCAACGCGTGGTTGAGCGCATCGCAGTTGCCCACGATATTATAACGCTGCTTGATTTGTTGCAATTCCGTATTGTTCATTCAGTTGGCAAATTTAGTCATTTAAATTGAATCTGTCGCATTCGCTCCCCTCTTTTTGCCGTTGGCAAACATCTGTATATCAGATTATGCCTTGGGTTCTTTTTTCTTGGGGATGGCAAATCTCACCTTCTCGCTATCGTCGCGTTTCTCACGATAGAGTTTGGGGAGTGGATTGCCGAGTGGCTCATCATATTCTGCCCGATTGCGGAAGACGTCAATAGCCAGATAGATGGCTTGACGCAGTTGGTTCTCGTTGGCTTTTCCTTGTCCTGCGATATCGAATGCTGGTCCATGACCTGGTGCGGTGTGAACCACGGGAACACCCGCTGTGTAGCATACAGACTCGTCTTCTCCGATAAGCTTAAACGGTATGGCACCTTGGTCATAATACATGGCAAGCACCGCATCGAAATGTTCATAGTCTGCCCGAGCAAAGAACTCGTCGGCTGCATAGGGGCCGAAAGCCGATACTCCCGAAGCCATCAGTTCGCTGATAGCCGGAGCTATAATCTCCGTTTCCTCACTACCTTCCTTACTATCGTTGTCTACTTGTGGATTAAGAGCAAGCACGGCAATGCGTGGGTTAGAAATGCGGAAGTCGCGTTTCAGTGCATGCTGAACAGCCTTCACCTTTTCGACCACCAGCTGTTTGTTAACAACACGCGACACTTCTGCTATCGGCATATCCTCCGTGGCGAGCGCCACGCGCAGATGTTCGTTCACCAACATGGCAAGGTTGTCGCTACCCAACGAGCGAGAAATGAATGCTGCCTGCCCACTGAACGGATGTCCTTCTGTGGATATGTTGGAAGAAGATACGGGAGCCGTGACAAGCACATCGAAAAGTCCCTTCTTGTAATCCTCCAATGCACGCACAATAGCACACATGGCAGCATAGCCAGACTCGGTGGTGGGCTGTCCCATTTCCACCTTCACCTCATCGTCAAACGTGGTGAGCATGTTTACTTTCCCATCGTGTGCTTCTTCGGCATTGCTAATGATGGTGAAGTTAGCCTCCATATCTAAGGCTTTGCGGTGATAAGCAGCCATCTTGGGTGACCCATATATAATAGGTGTGCAAAGCTCCAGGATGGCAGGGTCGGAAAAGACCTTGAAAATGATTTCATAACCGATGCTATTGGTATCTCCGTGCGTGATTGCCACGCGTATTTTCTTTTCTTCCATAAATATATATAAGTGTTTATATCTTGTCGGTTGCCTGCTCACTCCGCCTTCAGCGTGTAGAGTGCAGCCTCTGTTTGTTTCATGATGTTGCGTTTCTGCATTTCGGGGGCATAGATAAAAGCCTCAGCCACCACATATCGTTTTTGGGCGGAGTCTGCCACCACGTGTGCCACAAACGGACCACCCATGGCATCGCCCTTCATCGCCCAAAGTCCGCGCATGATGGCTACTTTTCTGCCATTCTCACGCACCGACACAGCTTCTACTGTGGGCTCCACCGTTTCCACATACATGCCTTTCCGTTCTCCCAGCATGTTCCGCTTCATCACGCTATCACGGGCATGGATGAGTTCTAAACGAGTGAGCGGTTTCAGCGGTAGTGTATATACACAAATGTTTCGCATGCCTGTGGCGGCATTGTTCGATAACCACACGAAATGCTCGCCTTCCTTGTGCGACGCCATGTCTGCTGGAACTTTCAGGTGCCAACCTATCACTTGCTGCACCAGCCGTTCTGATTTCGGATTGCTAGCAGATGCAAGCCGCCCGATTTCGGTATTCATTTCAAAGCGTGTGAGCAACTGGCGCAAGCTGACGCCCAACCTTGGCATATCGCGATGCAATGCCTGTCTCGATGGGCTATTCACATAGACAACCATCTGAGGGGCGGCATGCAAGTTTTTCTCATAGCGCAGACGCGTCATAGAAAAGCGCTCTGGGTCGATTGTGACGATGACGATGGCACGCGCCAACCATACAGACTGGTTGTAGTGCACCGTCGGTATCACCGACACATCGAATGCGGGTTCTGGTTGTGGCAAACCTTCAGCATCGGTTTCTAGCACACTGAGCACATCTTCAACACTGTCTCCTACGAGAAGCACCTCATAGGGTTTACCCCCACTCTGCGGCTGCAAGCTCACACGATGACGTCCACAACTTGCGACCAATACTGCGGTCAAGAATAGACCAACGAGCCATGCAATGCTTCTATACTGATACTTTGTCATGCATCGTGCGCCTCACTGCGGCGTTGTTCTTCTATCTTTTTAGCTGTGCTCAGCAGCCCGCAAGCAGCATAGATATCTTGTCCACGACTTGCCCGAATGGTGGTAAACACCCCATGCTTGGTGAGATAGTCGCGGAAACTTTCCATTTTCCGTTCTTCAGCACCATGCAACGGCACGTCTGGGATTTGGTGAAAACGTATCAAGTTGACACGACATTCCAATCCTTCGAGCAGTTTCACAATCTCGCGGGCATGGGTCATCGAATCGTTCACACCGCCGAAGACAATATATTCGAACGACAACCGCCGTTGGTGGGTAAAGTCATATTGGTGAAGCAGACTGACCACATCGGTGATAGACATGCCGCGTTCGGCAGGCATCAGTTGGGAACGCTGTTCTGGAATGGGCGAATGAAGACTAATAGCCACATGGCATTCGCTCTCATCGAGAAAGCGCTTCAACTTGTTCTTCACCCCCACACTACTCACCGTGATGCGTTTCGGACTCCACGCCCAGCCATAGTCGGCAGTGAGCACTTCCGTGGCACGCAGCACATTGTCCAAGTTATCCATCGGCTCCCCCTGTCCCATGAAGACAATATTGGTCAATCGGTCTACCTCAGGCAAGGAGTAGATTTGGTTGAGGATGTCGGATGCAGACAGACTACCCTCGAATCCTTGTTTGCCAGTCTGACAAAACAGGCAGTTCATCTTGCACCCCACCTGTGACGAGACGCATAGGGTAGCACGGTCGCCATCGGGGATAAACACCGTTTCTACCGACTTACCAGATTGTGTCGGGAAGAGATATTTGATGGTTCCGTCCTTGGAATACTGAGCATCATGAGGGGCTGCACATCCTATCGTATAGGATGCCTTGAGTTTCTCGCGGTTGGCTTTCGACAGATTGGTCATCTCGTCGATTGTCTTCACGTGGCGCTGATAGAGCCATTGTGCCATTTGTCCGCCCGTGAATGCCGGCATACCCAACGACCGCGCCACGTCTTTCAGTTCGGCAACGGTCATGCCCAGAAGCGTTTTCCCTTGACTTTCCATCTTTGATATATCCTTGTAATTGCTTTAAAAAGTGCTTGCAAAGATAGCTAAAATATGCGGCTTTGACAAGTTTTTGCCTTTATATATGGTGTATGCCGCCCCCAAAAGCGGTGTTTAGGGATTTTCCCATCTGTTTGTAGGGAAAATCCTTTTGCCATGCGATGGATTCTAGCTTACTTTGCAAACAGAAACAAGAACGTTTCTGACTTTTACTCACTAAAAAGAAGAAAGGGTTAAGATATGAAAAAGCTGATTTTCGCACTGGCAATGCTGTTGGTTATGACCACCACAGCCCGCGCTATGAGCTATGAGCAGGCACGCAACCAAGCTCTTTTCCTTGCCGACAAGATGGCTTACGAACTGAATCTCACTGAAGAACAGTATGAGGCAGCCTATGAAATAAACCTCGACTATCTGATGGGAGTCAACACCTACGACGACCTCTATGGTCCCTATTGGCGCCAGCGCAATCTCGATTTGAGCTACGTGTTGCTCGACTGGCAGTATAACGCATTCTGCGCAGCCAGTTATTTCTACCGCCCACTCTACTGGTCTGACGGATATTGGCACTTTGGCATCTACTCACGCTATCCTCGCCGCAACTATTTCTACTATGGTCGCCCTTCGTTCATCAATGTCTATGTAGGCGGTCATAGTTGGCGGAGCAACGGCGGCAGAAGTTGGTATCATGGCCGTGACTGGGGCAGACCAGCTCCTGGCACCTCAAACCACGGCAACGTACACTTCGGAATGCGCGATGGCTTCAAACGTGGCGATTACAATAGAGGATTTGATTTCGCCCGCAGCAATCGCCAACAGGGCACCAACCGTGTGAATAGCAACTTCGGTGGCGCACGTTCCAATAGTACTCCTTCAACAACAAATGGCAATTTCGGCACTCGCAGAAGTGACAACCAAGTAGGACGAACCACCCCAAACACATCACGCTCAAACAATAGCAGTTTCGGTGGTGCACGCTCCAACAACACCCAGGTGCCTGCCACACGCAGTAATTCTAGTGCCCGCGAGAGTTCCACTCGCACCACGGTTAGAAACTTCGGCTCGTCATCGGGCTTCTCCACACGGAGTAATAGCCGTGAAAACCAGACTCCTGCCAACTCATTCATGCCAAGCAACCGCAGTAGCCAACAGTCTACGCACTCCTCATTTGGCGGGAGCAGAAGCACAGGAAGTAGTCGCAGCAACACGAGCGGAGGTGGCGGACACTTTGGTGGACGCAGATAAGAACAAGACAACACACCATAAAAGCAAGATAATTAGAGAGTTTTTTAAAGAAGGGCGGCTTCTCCGTGATGGAGATGTCGCCCCTTTAGTTATTCAGAAGTACGGTGTTATCTATGTTCTGCCTGCCGTAAAAATATAGCAACAGTTATTGAAAGTTGTTTGCTGGCGGCATATCGTCGCGCAGATGGAAGCCTCGGTAAACAGGTTGTCGACTTCCCTCCACATTAATTTGTATACTAAAGCTGGGATTGAAGTTGTATCTCACGGCTGCACCAATGCGGTCGCCACCCTGTCCAAGGTCATAGAGCGGATAAGGCAAGAATTTATTGCTGCCCACTATACGCTTCTGGGCATAGATATAGCCCTCCCAGTGGTCATCAAACTTATACCCAAGCACCGCACTCATTCCAGCCTGACGATAGGAATAACGTCCCCAATCCATGTTGTTGAAGTAGCCGCCCACCGCGAGCGACAACCGCTGAGTGAGAGGCACAGCATACATCATGGAGATGTTTTGCGAGAATCCCGCTCCACTCAAGCCTCCTTTACCAAAGGTGGTCATCACCGAAGCACCAAGAGACACGTTGAGTCCTGGGTGTAAGTCCCAGTTCTGATAGCCGCCCCACCACGAGTAAGGATAGCGGCTAAGCGGTTGCACTTGCCCGTTGGCATTGAGCGATGGCAGGTTAAGCGTCTTCGCCGTGTCGGCCACCGCCTCTTCTTGTTGTGTTGGCGACGCCGTATGGATAGGTTCACCCTCATGAAGAGGAGTGGCAAGAAAAGCCCCATCACGCTCATAACTGGTCATCGGTCGCGGCGATGTGGTTATCATGTTGGTACCTGGCAACCGTCCCTTTCGGAAGTCTTGAGCCTGCGCACCTACACAAACCACCAAGGCGCACAAGGTGAGAATATGGTTTTTCATCGTGTCAATTCTTTCCTTTAGTCTGTTGCAAAGTTAATGCCAATGCGGGAAACGGCAAATATTATTCATTCTTTTTAAAGGTTGTGTGTAATTGTTTACCTAAAAAACATTTACGCACAGTAATTTGACACTACGGAAAATTGTCGTTACCGATTATTTTGTCTAAATTTGCATTCTGACAATAACGAAACATCATACCCATGAAAAGAATATCTCTTGTGCTGATGGCTGCTCTCACTTGGGGCGGCACGGCAGTGGCGCAAAACACCGGGTCCACAGAAAGCACCGCTAAAAGTGTTGGCAAGAAGGTGGCAAAATTTTGGCGACAAGTCAAGGATGAGGTCACTTATACAGCCGACGGGCTCTTTTCCAAAGAGGGAAACTACAAGGTGTTGGTGGAAGGACACTACTACATGCCCATCTACGACGTGAATCTCTATAAGGAAACCGACGGCGAGGAAATGCGAAATGCATGCGGCACCCAACTACTTCGGAAATATCCTTCAGCCGAAATCGTATCTTGCGCATTACCGCAAACCGACTGGTTGACCCAAAGCGTGACGGAGGACGGGAAAGTGACAGGCTACAAGCAAACCATGTATTGCTTTGTGTTGGCAAAAGACGGCAGTGAAGGCTACATCAACCAGCGCTACCTCTTTGTGCGCAACCGCAAGGTGGGAGGAACTTATGCAAACGATGCCACCCAATGGGCGCTGCTTCAAGACACCGATGTGATGACAGCAGACATATATAATAAGGTGAAAAACTACAAGAAAAAGAAATGAACATATTTAAGAAACTGTTTGGCTCAAGAGAAGAAACACCCACAGAAAACAAGACGGACAGCGAGGCACGCGATTTCGATGTACTCAAATACGACGGTGTCAGAGCCATGCGCACAGGGCAGACAGACTATGCCGTAAAGTGTTTCACGCATGCGCTTGAGCTCAAAGACGACCTTGAGATTCGCGACTACCTGTCGCAAGTATACGTAAACACCAACCGACTCCCTGAAGCCTACGATCAGTTGCAACAAATCGGTGAGGCTTGTCCAGACAATATCGCCGTCTTCATCCGCATGGCTCGCGTGGCATACATGATGGAAGACTACAAAGCCATGGGCGAGGCTGCAGAGAAAGCAATGCTCATCGACCGAGACAATGCCGAAGTAAACTATCTCTACGCTCAGTCATGCTCAGGTATGGGTGATGTCATCAATACCATCGCCTTGCTCACCAAAGCCATTACCATAGACCCTGATTATGTGGAAGCCTACCTGCTACGCGGAGACACGTTACTCAAGATGGGTGACAAAAATGGAGCAACCGATGACGCCGATGCACTACTCAACAAAGTACCCGAAAACGAGGATGCCCTTCTACTAAAGGCACGGGTAGAGAACGCCAAGGGAAATAAGGAAGAAGCCATGACTTGGTATGGCAAAGTCATCGATGCAAATCCCTTCCGCATAGAAGCATACAAGGAGCGCGGCGCCATCCACTATGAGCGCGGTGAGAGCCAGGCAGCAACTGAAGATATGCAGAAAGTGCTTGAACTGGAACCCGAAAAGGCAGCAGACGTCAACGGAGAGTTCTCCGCCGAAGGCATTGAGAACAAAATCAATAAGAAATACAAGGAGATGAATCCCTACGGATTCTAACCCTGCCATAATTAAAATTACGCATAGACAAAACAAAAACTCCTGTCACACCACCTTAGAACGGCGTGACAGGAGTTTTGTTTTTATCAGTCTTTCAGACTAAAAGACCTTACAACTCTGCGATACACTCTATTTCTACCAATGCACCCTTAGGAAGATCTTTCACTGCCACAGCTGAACGAGCAGGATAGGGCTGCTGGAAGAACTCTGCATAAACCTCGTTCATCGCTGCAAAATTACCCATATCTGAAAGGAATACGGTGGTCTTGATCACCTTTGACAAGTCGGAACCAGCCTCTTTCAGGATGGCCTGTGCATTGGTGAGCGACTGACGGGTCTGACCTTTGATACCTCCCTCAGCAAACTCACCTGTTGCTGGGTCTACGGGAATCTGACCCGAAGCGAATATCATATTGCCTACTTTGATTGCCTGGCTGTAAGGACCGATGGCCTTAGGAGCCTTTTCTGTGTGGATTGCTTCCATGTTTCTTATATTTTATTGATGATTAAATGTTTTCCCTAATCTTTAGTCCATTGTCGGTAAGCGCCTTCTTAATGACATTGACATGCTCGATGTTCTTGGTCTCGGCAGTGAGACGGAGCACACAGTCGGTGACGTTCTTGCTGGCGGTGTTGCGTTCGTGATGCACGCTGATGATGTTGGCGCCCAAACTTGCGATAACCTCGCACACCTTGACCAACTGTCCAGGCTTGTCTGCCAACTCGATAGTGAGGGTACAGATGCGCCCGCTCTTAGCCAAACCTCGGGTAATCACACGACTCAAGATGGTCACATCAATATTGCCACCACTCACCACGCAGATGGTTTTCTTGCCTTTCACGGGCACCTTGTTGAACATCACCGCTGCCACACTGGCTGCTCCAGCACCTTCTGCCACCATCTTCTCACTCTCGATCAGATGGAGAATGGCAGCACAAATCTCGTCTTCACTCACCGTCACGATGTCGTCTACATAGTTCGAGCAAATGTCAAAGGTAAACTTACCCGGTTCTTTCACAGCGATACCATCGGCAATGGTCGCCACGTGGGACAACTTTTCTTGTTTGTGATCTTGTAGGCTCTGCACCATGCTAGCAGCACCTGCAGCCTGCACACCATAGATTTTCACCTTGGGGTTGAGCGACTTAACGGCATAAGCAATGCCTGAGATGAGTCCACCACCGCCCACTGGCACCACGATAGCCTCCACATCAGGCAGTTGATCAAGCAGTTCCAAACCGATGGTTCCCTGTCCTGCAATCACGTTTTCGTCATCAAAAGGATGAATAAACGTGTAGCCATGCTGGTCGCGCAGTTGGAGTGCCTTTTGGTAAGCGTCATCATAAACGCCCGGAACCAAGCATACCTCTGCCCCCAACCGTTTGGTTGCCTCCACCTTGGAGATAGGAGCGCCCTCAGGCAGACAGATGAGCGACTTGATGCCCATGGCGGTTGCGCCAAGAGCAACACCCTGTGCATGGTTACCAGCAGAACAAGCAATCACACCTTTCTGCTTTTCTTCATCAGAGAGTTGGGATATCTTATAGTAGGCACCTCGTATCTTGAACGATCCTGTCTTTTGCAGACACTCTGGTTTCAAGAACACATCACATTCGGCATTAATCTTGGGAGCGTGCACCAAGTCGGTGCGACGTATAATCTTGCTCAGCACATAGCGTGCCTTATAGAAGTTGTCTAAGCTCAACATTTCTGTTTTTCTTTTGTTTGTTCCATGCAAAGGTAGTGCAAATCGAAGACAATACAAAATAAAAGGAATACTTGTTTTTCACCCCTTCAAGATATCACCACCATGCCTCGCCACCTTATATATAATAAGGTAATCGTCATTTGGCAAACGCTTACTGTGAGTTTTTAAAGAAAAAGGACATTTTTCTGTCTAAATGTTTGCACGTTCCGAATTAATGTTATACTTTTGCAGTCGTAAACAAACAAATAGAGAAAATGAACAAGTTGTACGCATCTTTCTATTACTTCTTTTATTTTTACTTTGCAAGAACTTGCAGAGCGGGAAGTTGCGTGTGAATTTCAACTTAAGAACATGATAGATTAAATCTATATAAAGTCCCGCTCCACAATCAAGGTGAAGCGGGATTTTTCATGATAGTACAAGACAAGAGATATGAAGAGAATAGCCATACAGGGCGTGATTGGGTCATTCCACGACATTGCAGCCCACCAACATTTCGAGGGAGAACAAGTTCAACTGATCTGTTGCGCCACTTTTGAACAAGTGTTCGAGAACGTAAAGCGCGATCCCACGGTCATTGGCTTGGTGGCAATCGAGAATACCATAGCAGGATCTCTGCTCCACAACTATGAGTTGTTGCGTGATTCGGACACGACCATCGTGGGAGAACACAAGCTACACATCAAGCACTGCATTTGTTGTCTGCCAGAAGACAGTTGGGACACGATTCGCGAAGTACACTCCCACCCTGTGGCGCTCATGCAGTGTCGCAACTATCTGGCCAACCACCCCGAGATGAAGGCGGTCGAAGCAGAAGACACGGCAGGCTCAGCAGAATACATACGCAAGAACAACTGCCGCGGATGGGCAGCAATATGTAGCGCTTCTGCTGCAGAGCACTATGGCCTCAAGG
>CAVKQP010000029.1:0-3342 GCA_963658165.1 Clostridium sp. CAG:302
CCAACCTCGTCTTCCCCGTGGCTCCCTACGAGAACGTGAAGCTCTACACCAAGGGCGGCAAGGCTGAGTTCAAGAACATGAAGATACATAAACTATCATTATAACCACTAAATCAATACGGATATGAAATCTAATAGATTTGCTATAATCCCCGTGATGCTCTGCTTCTTCGCCATGGGCTTCGTTGACTTGGTGGGCATTGCATCCAACTATGTGAAGGAAGACTTGGGTCTCAACGATGCCACTGCCAACATGTTTCCGTCGCTTGTGTTCTTCTGGTTTCTTGTCTTCAGTGTGCCTACGGGCATCCTGATGAACCGCATTGGACGGAAAAACACGGTGATGCTCTCGCTCTTGGTGACTGTTGTAGCACTGTTGCTGCCTTTGTTTGGCGAGAGCTTCATGCTGATGCTCGTGGCATTCTCACTCTTGGGCATAGGTAACACACTGATGCAGACATCGCTCAACCCGCTTGTCTCTATGGTGATAGAGGGCAACCTTGCTGCCACACTCACCTTTGGACAATTTGTCAAGGCTATTGCCTCTTTTCTCGCACCTTATATTGCCATGTGGGGAGCTATGGCATCCATACCGACTTTCGGCTATGGTTGGCGCATCCTCTTCCCGATTTATATGGTCATAGGTGTGGCTGCCATCATACTGCTAGGTGCTACATCGATTCCCGAAGAGCAACGCGTAGGCAAGGCTTCTGGCATCAAGGACTGTGTCACACTGTTGGGCAAACCCATCGTGTTACTCTCGTTCATTGGCATTATGTGTCATGTGGGCATCGATGTGGGTACCAACACCACCGCTCCCAAACTCTTGATGGCACGTCTTGGATGGACGCTTAACGAGGCTGCATTTGCCACATCGCTCTATTTCATCTTCCGTACCATGGGATGTCTCACCGGTTCCTTCTTCCTACGCATGATGAAAGCCCGCACCTTCTTTATCATTAGCATTGTGATGATGGCGCTTAGCATGGTGGGCATGTTTGTCGGAACAAGTAAGGTGGTGCTCTATGCAGCCATTGCCCTTGTGGGCTACGGCAACTCCAATGTATTTTCCATCATCTTCTCGCAGGCTCTTCTCGCATTGCCAGACAAAAAGAATGAAGTGAGCGGACTGATGATTATGGGCCTCTTCGGTGGCACGGTGTTCCCTCTTCTCATGGGCTTCGCCAGCGATGCAGTGGGGCAGACAGGTGCCGTAGCTGTGATGGCAATAGGTGTGATTTATCTTTTCACCTACATAAAAAGGTTGTAGTGATATGATTTAACTACCTTGCGACTAAAATATAATAGACTTACTAACGTTTGTTTCCATATGAACACCATAGATAATCTGAAAAATAAATATTGCGTGGGATTGGGAGAGATACTCTTCGACGTGCTTCCCACGGGTGCACAACTGGGTGGCGCTCCTGCCAACTTTGCCTATCATGCTGGTCAGCATGGCCTTCACTCGGTGGCAGTGAGCGCTATAGGCAAAGACCAGTTGGGCGATGAGGCTCTCCGCATCTTGGACGAGAAGAAACTGAAGTATGTGTTGCCGCGTGTGAACTATCCCACAGGCACAGTGCAGGTGTCGCTTGACGCAGATGGCGTGCCTACTTACGACATCAAACAGGGTGTGGCGTGGGACAACATACCATTTACAGACGACATCAAGGAGATTGCCGCCAATTGCGGTGCTGTGTGTTGGGGCTCGCTAGCGCAACGTAGTGAGGTGAGCCGTCAGACCATCTATCAGTTTCTTGACCACACTCCGGACGACTGCCTAAAGATATTTGACATCAATCTCAGACAAAATTTCTATGACAAAGACATCATTTGCGAGAGCCTAAAACGATGCAATGTGTTGAAGATAAACGATGAAGAATTGGTCACTATAGGCAGACTATTTGGTTATCCTGGACTCGACATAGAGAACAAGTGCTGGCTCATCTTGGGTAAATATAACCTCGATATGCTCGTGCTCACCTGCGGCGTGAACGGCAGTTATGTGTTTGCGCCAGGCAGCATGTCGTTTAGGGAAACTCCCAAGGTGGATGTAGTCGATACGGTGGGGGCAGGTGATAGTTTTACAGGAACCTTCTGCGCCAGCATACTGCGTGGCAATAACATCGCTGAGGCTCACAAACATGCTGTGGAGGTGAGTGCTTATGTGTGTACGCAGGCAGGGGCAATGCCCGAGATTCCCGAAGCTGTCAAGTAAAAACTCCTTCAGTGAGGTCATGATGATTATAGTGCATAAGTTTATGGAACTTTTATCCTAAAAGCATTGCGAATACAAAAGTTTAAGGTGAAAGTAACCTAAAAACTTTGCAAAACAGGAACCTTTTAGGGAGAAATGCCTGAGAAAAGATGTATCTTTGCAGTAGAAATCAAAAGAAAGTAAAGATGACATTATATCCAAAAATGATTACCGATGCGTTGGCAACGGTTATCTATGCAGGAACGAAGAAGAATCTCGTGGAGAGCGAGATGGTGGTGATGGATGAAGTGAAGATTGACGGCATGAATGTCACATTGACGCTCATCTTCCCCCGCGATACCGACCCTTTCATGAAGTCGACGCTCAAAGCAGCAGAGGCAGCTATTCACTATCAGATCAGTCCAGATGTGAAGGTGAACATCAACACGGAGTTTAAGTCGAAACCTCGTCCGGAGGTGGGCAAACTGCTCCCTAAAGTGAAGAATGTGATTGCTGTCAGCTCGGGAAAGGGCGGTGTGGGCAAAAGTACTGTGTCTGCCAATCTCGCCATTGCACTCGCTAAGTTGGGCTATAAGGTTGGTTTGCTCGATGCCGACATCTTTGGTCCTTCAATGCCGAAGATGTTTGACGAGGAGGCAGCGCGCCCTTGCGCAGTGCATAAAGACGGACGTGATCTGATTGAACCCGTTGAGAAATATGGCGTAAAACTTCTGAGCATAGGCTTTTTCGTGAATCCTGATACGGCTACCTTGTGGCGTGGCGGCATGGCATCGAATGCTTTGAAACAGTTGATAGGCGATGCCGATTGGGGCGACTTGGACTATTTCATCCTCGACACGCCTCCAGGAACGAGCGACATTCACCTCACCTTGCTGCAGACCCTTGCCATTACGGGGTCGGTTATCGTGAGCACACCGCAAAACGTAGCGCTTGCTGATGCCCGTAAAGGTATAGATATGTATATGAACGACAAGGTGAACGTGCCTATTCTCGGCTTGGTGGAGAACATGGCGTGGTTTACTCCTGCCGACCATCTGGACGAGAAATACTACATCTTCGGCAAAGATGGGTGCAAGAAATTGGCGGAAGAGATGAACGTACCCTTGCTCGCTCAGATACCAT
>CAVKQP010000029.1:3352-14828 GCA_963658165.1 Clostridium sp. CAG:302
GTGCAGGGCATCTGCTCCAGCGGTGACGAAGGCAAGCCCGCAGCGCTCGATACAGCATCTGTTACAGGGCAAGCGTTCCTCAGTTTGGCGCAGGCTGTGGTGACGGTAGTGAACCGCCGCAACAAGGAAAAACCTAAGACGAAGATTGTTCAAGTGAACAATAAATAACAACGAAAAAGACAGATTGACCACGCTTGTCAATCTGCCTTTTTTTAGATCTTTGCGATTTGCTGAAAATAGCTCTGCCTTTTAACAATCGTAACACTGCCTCCTACGCATCGTAACACTGCCTGTTAGCATCGGTAAGTAGGTGTTTGGACTTTAGTGGGATTAGTCTTCCAAGCAAGCATCAAGTTCTTTTTCTATTTCTTCACGGTTCATATTCTGTCCGATGAAGACCAACTTTTGCATGCGGTCACCATAGGTATCGTCCCAGTCGCGGCGTGCGGTTGGGTTTTGAGCGAGGAACTGCTTGAGTTCTTCTTCGGGCATGGTGGCATACCAGTTGCCGGCATTGCGGAGCGACATCTGCTTGCCTGCCTGTTCAAACACGTAGCAAGTGTCGGGTTCACCGCCAAACCAACAGAGACCTTTGCACCGGATGACGTTCTTGGGGAGCTTGCGGGCGATGAACTGGTCGAACTCCGTCATGTTGAACGGACGTCGGCGACAATAGACAAAGGTGCCGATGCCATATTCCAATGCTTCGCCTTCTTCCTCGTTTTCCAGTTCGTCTTCCTCACCTTCAATGGCTTCTATCCATCGTGCGGAAGTTGCTACTTTCTCGAAATCGAACAACTTGGTGTTGAGAATCTTGTTGAAATCTACATCTCCATAGTCGCATGGGATAATCTCTGCCTGTGGTTGTATTTGACGAAGGATGGCTTTGATGCGTGCCAACTCGTCGGGTTTCACCTCGGAAGCCTTGTTGAGCAAGATGATGTTGCAGAATTCTACCTGTTGGATAACGAGGCTTGCCAAGTCGTCTTCGTCCAAGTCGTTGCGCTGCAAGTCGTTTCCTTCGGCAAACTCATCGCGCAGTCGGAGTGCGTCAACCACAGTTACGATGGCATCGAGCTTGGCTTTTCCTTGTTCGGCAAGGTTGGGGTAGAGCTGCGGATAGACGCTGATGGTCTGTGCGATGGGGGCTGGTTCGCAGATGCCGCTTGCCTCAATGACGATATAATCAAAGCGTTGTTGTGACACGATGTCGCTCAGTTGCTGCACGAGATCCATCTTGAGGGTGCAGCAGATGCAACCATTTTGCAGTGGCACCAAACTGTCGTCGCCCTCGCCAACAATGCCTCCTTGTTCAATGAGGTTGGCATCTATGTTCACTTCGCCGATGTCGTTGACAATGACGGCAAACTTGATGCCTTTCTCGTTAGATAGTATGCGGTTGAGTAATGTGGTCTTTCCACTGCCCAGATAACCCGTGAGCAGGAGAACGGGAGTTTCCTTTTTATCCATGGTGTTGTTTTATAATGTATATTTCTAATATATATAAAGGTGTAAGCAAAAATCGTGCCATACAAATCAAACGTGATTTGTATGGCACGACTGCACGATGGTTGCTATTCTGTCTTGCTTTTCTCTGACAATGCTTGTAGCCTTTCCGACTGTCTGCGGCTGATGTTACCCTTGCGGGCAATGTTGATTTGTCGCCAATAGACGATGCATGCCAAGAAGAAATAGAGGGCGGCTTGAATCCACAATGCCTGATATTCAAACTTTACATCTTCAAGACTCGCACCGAAAGTGTTGATCTTCACAAATGCGTTGATGCCAAACGTGGATGGAAAAAGATAGGAGATGCCTTTCCAAATGCCTGAGATGGCAGAGCCTGGCCACGATACGCCCGAAAGGAAGAGTAGGGGTACGGAGGTGAACAGCACCAACAGCATAACGTTTTCACGGTAGCGCACCATGCACGAGAGGGTCATTCCGAAGAAGATGCTTGCCAAGATGTAGGGCAGCAATATGCCGATGAGCTCGCGTGCGTGGGCGAGTTGTATGTAGTCGAAAATGCGCGGCACGACAAGTACAATCCACAATGTGACAAGCAGATAGATGGAAAAGTAGCAAAGACTTTTGCCGAAGACGATGCGAAACATGCCACTGTTGTGTCGCTTTACGGGCACCAACTCGTTGTAGCGATTGCTCTCGCGTGCTGTACCAGCAGAAAGTCCAATGCCCAAAAGCAGGGTTTGCTGGATGATGAGCACCAATACGGCGGGCAAGAGGAACGATCCGTAACCTCCTTGGGGGTTGAATATCTGCACCGCTTCCATATGAATCGGAGCGGTGGTCAGCTCGTTGTCGCGTTTCGTAAAGTCGGTGGAGCGCGAAATTTGTATCTCTTTGCCCATCTCGAGCGACACGTCGGTCAAGGCGGCAAATATGGCTTTGTAGTAGAGCATGCCGCTCATGTCGGCGAAAAACTTGACGTTGGTCTGCTCTTTGAGGTTTATTTTTGTGCCAAAATCAGAAGGTATGTAGACGATGCCGTGGCATTCCTGGCGTCGTTGCATCTCTTTGGCATCTTCGATATTGGGGCAGACGGCAATGGTCTTGATGCCATCTGTGGCATCGCACTTGCGGATAAACTCACGGCTGAGAAACGAGTGTGAGTCGTCGACAAATGCTGTGGGCACATCTTTAATGCCCTCGTTGTTGTATATCCAGCCATAGAGCAGAGGGTAGCCTAGCGGTACGAGGATGAAGAAGATGAGCACACCTTCATCCTTGAACACGTTTTTCAGTTCCTGCACAAAGATGAAGCACAGGTCTGTGATGGCTTGTTTGATTCTGAATATCATATTGCTATGGAATGTAAACGTAGTGTAACATCACTTTGCGTATGCGTAGTGTGACAGTCAAGGGAAGGAGTATGAATGCCAGAAGGATCATGTAGTAGAGTGATGCATAGTGGGGCGCATAGCCGTTGAGTACGGTCATCTGGTAGATCATGAAGTAGCTGCGCATCGGGAATAGGTAGGCGAGCGACTGCAACGGGGCGTCCATTGCCTCGACAGGGAATGTGAAACCGCCGATGCTGAAACTTACCACAGAGAAGAGGGCGCAGATGCTCATCGCCATACGTAGGGATGGCAGCAAGCCAAACATGAAGATGCCGAATCCTTGACAGGCGAGCACAAGCAGGAAACCGTTGAGTAGAATCAACGCTTTGGAGCAGTAATAGGGGAAATGCATCACGCCGTAAAGTCCGTAGAGATAGGCAAAGGCAATCAGAGTGAACACGAAAGTCTGCGGCAATATCTTGGCTGTCATGGCTATCCATATGTTTCCCTTGGCTTGTCCCATCCATCGCTTACCGCGGTTGAACTTCAACTCTGTTCCCAAAGAGTAGACTGTGATGAGGAAAATGAAGATGCCTAGACAGGTGGGAATCATCGACGTGCTCAGATAGACGTTGTAGTCCATCGTGGAATTGTGCGTGATGTGGGTGTCTATCGTGATGGGCATCAGGTTTGCCATAATTTCCCGTTCGGTCATACCAATCGCTGCGAGCTTCGTCATACCCACAGCGGCACTGCCGAGCGTGGCGGTGGTCTTCATGTCTTTATACAACATCGACCCTGCCAATATGTAGCCGCCGTTATAATAGAACGACAATGTGGGCTGTCGGTTGGCTTGCACGTCTTGGTTGAAGTGCTCGGGAATGTAGAAAAAACCATAGATCTCGCCACGCTGCATCGCCCTGCGAGCTTCGTTGGCATTGGGATATATCGCTTTGACACTGGTCAGTTGCATAGCGTCAAGTTTGCGTATGAGCTTGCGACTAGTGGCGGTATTGTCAAGGTCGACGACTCCTGCAGGCATGTCGGTGGGTAGTCCGTTCTTCATCAAGTCGGCGAAAAAGAACGTGCAAAGCAACGGAAACACCACCATGCATAACAGGTATACATGGTTGTGAACCATCTGAGAAACCTGCCTCTTGAGCAGTCCCTTGAGTGTGATGAGCTGTTGCTTAACTGTCATTTACTTCTCTTTGATAATGAGCGACATGCCTGGACGCAAACCTTCGAGCTTGCTTACGGGACGTGCTTTTATCTCAAAGGTCTTCAAATCGTAGTCGCCATTGGCTTTGGTCGCTTTCCAAGCAGCGTAGCTACCCTGGTCTTTCATGTAAAAGACCTTCATCTTGACCTCTTTATTGAAGGCTGGAGAAAAGGCAGTGAAGGTTTCGCCCACTTTCATACCTGCCAATTGATCCTCGCGAACATTGAATGTGCCCCACAAGTCATCCATCAGAGAGATGCTCATAATGGGTGATCCCATGCCCACAAGTTCGCCTACCTTGGGATAGATGTCGCTCACTTCGCCATCGTATTGTGCTACTTGTACGGTTTCGCGGAGCAGAGATTTCACTACGTCAACCATGCCCTGAGCAGCTTTCACTTGCTCTGCTGCGGCTTTTTTCTCCTCTTGACGTGCACCGTTCTTTGCCATTTCGTATTGGCTTTTGGCTGCCATCACTTGTGCTTCTGTGGCTTTATAGGCGGCGAAAGCTTCGTCGCGCTTCTGCGCACTCATCACTCCTTCGTTGTAGAGATTCTGCATACGGTTGTATGTCTTCTGGGCTATCTCACTTGCTGCAATAGCTTGCTGCATCAGTTGATAGGCTGCTTGCACTTGTTCTTGGCGTGCTCCCTTGTCGGTCATCGTACTGATGGCGTTTGCTGCACCCTCTGTAGCCTCGGCACTCTTCTTCTGTGCGTCTACTTCAGGCACCTCGAGAATGGCTAGCGTATCCCCTGCATGCACATAGTCGCCCTCCTTTACGCGGATCTCCACCACACGGCCAGGCAGTTTGGACGATACTCTATACTCTGCCACTTCTACTTGTCCTTGTATCACTTCGGGTTGTTTGCCCAGCAACAAATAGCCGGCAACAGCCACGATGACGATGACGCAGGTGATGACACCCGTGGTGATTAGGATATTCTTGTGTTGACTTTTCGCTGTCATAATCTTTTCTTTTCTATGTTTTGTGAATATGTTCCTTTTTATTATTCTGCGTTTAGGTTTCCAAGTGCTTTCTTGAGTCCTACTTGTGAGAGCTTTACGTCGATTTCTGCATCTATCTTTTGTGTTTGTGCCTGAAGCCATGCGGTTTGGGCAGCCATCACATCGGTGGTCTGCATGACGCCCTCTTTAAATCCGACATTGGCACAACGCAAGTTCTCGTCTGCGCTTTCTATGTTCTTTTGCGCCATGGCAAGGCGCTTGTGAGCCTCATTGAGCTTATAACGACATTGGTTGATTTGCAAGTTTACCTTTTCTTGTGCATCGGTGAGCTCGAGTGCTGCAATGGCAGCTGCATTCTTGCTGGCACGCACTTTGTAGGCTCCTTCAAACCAGTTCCAAACGGGAACTCTCACGAGGACACCTACATTCCACACACCACCAAACTTCTTCTCGTATCCGTTAAACACATTGGGGTTGCTCACCAAGTAGCCTCCCGTCAGTGCCACTTGTGGCAGATAGGCGGCACGGATGAGGTTGGTCGACTGCTTAGCTATGTCGACGGCATTTTGCAGCATGCGAAGTTCGGGGCGGTTTTCCATGGCTTCATCGTTGCTTGGATTGATGTCTATCGATGCGGCAGTCAGGTTTTCGTTGTCTTCATCGGCAAGTGTTACCTGGTCGTTGACGGGCATACCGCATAGTTGGCAAAGGAGCATTTTAGATAGAGAGAGCCCATTTTCCACTTGCGTGACTGTCATCTCTGCTTCGTTCACCTTCACATTCACCTTCAAACCATCGGCGCGGGTGGCCACACCTTCCTTGATCATCTTGTCTACATCTGCGTTAAACTTGGTCACCAACTGTAGGAAATTGTCTGCCAACTTCTTCTTGTGCTTCAGTGAAACAGCCATCCAGTAGGCTTGATCGATGTCGTAGAGGGTGGATTGCACCTGGTTCATGCGCTCGTTGGCAGCCAGTTGCTCGCTGATATCGGCAATCTTGTTGGCGGCAATAATGGCGCCACCCATGTAAATAGGTTGGGTTACCATGACTGAAGCGGCAAAGATGTTGCGTGTGTCGGTGCGGAATGCATCGGTCACCTTCTTGCCTGCTTGGTTCAAAGGTTCTGCCATGTCTTGCCCCAGTTTGCCCAACACTTGTCCAAACTGACCTGCTTGCTCGGCAGAAATCAATCCTTTTTCAACTAATCCAGTGAGTGTGGGCGTGAGGTTGTTGCTTAATCCAGAAACCAAGTTGGTTCCCAATCCATTGAAAGCAGCCTTTTGTTGTTTGTTGAGCAGCGAGATTTCGCGGCTTGTAAAGGTGTATCCACCCACCACGTCAACGTGGGGCAGATATTTTGTACGTGCTGCCTTTCGGGTGTTCGTGGCCATTTCTTGCTTGAACTTCGTAATGTTGAGCTTCTTGTTGTTGCGTAACGCCATGGCGCGGCAACTATCAAGGCTCAGCACTTGTTGCGCTTGGACGGTTGTAGATCCGACAGAGGCAAGTAATGCCCATATTAGTGGCTTAATGTTCATATCCTGTTGCTTACCTAATATCTTATTTAAACGTGAAACTTCTAGAGCCGATCATGTTGCCTCCCTCGAAAATACTTACCATGTAAGTGCCTCCTTCAAGCGACTCATTAATAGGACGATAGGTGACTACGGGAGTCTCCTGACCACCATATTCAATGCTTTTCTTCATAGAGCACTGCATGGAACGATTCTCATAATTGAAGCTTCCACCACCAGAAAGGGTAGTTCCAGAGGGAGTGGTGATGCGTACATAGAGCGTGCGCATGCCGTTAGAGGCTGTCACGTTCTTGGCGATAGTGAAGTTTACTTGTATGGTCTTTGCTTTTTTAATGCGGTCTGTCGACTTGTTATTGCTCTTGAGCATGGTCATGCTGATGCCCGTAGCATCCAGTTGTGAGGCAATAGCCACCTTCTCGGAAAGGGATGCTTTGTCTGCATTGATGTTTTCAATTTGTTTCAGACTTTCTGCATATTGTCCCTTTACGCGTGTGTTCTCTGCAGTGAGGTTCTGGTTCAGACGGTTTAGAGAGTCGATTTCGAGAATGTAGTTGCGTAGCACCTTGCGCACGGTAGCCAATTCTCGTTTCAAACGCATAATCTCATTGGCATCGTTACTCTTCACGCGCTTCAACTCATTGAGCAGTTGCTGTGTTTTCATCTGTTCTTGCGTGAGTTGCGCCACGATAGAGTCGTTGTTGATGCGCGTCTTCATCTCGCTATATTGGTCGGCGAATTGCTGGTATTCATTCTCCATTTCTTTCTTGTCAAGTTCTGCTAACTCCTGCATGTCCTTGTTGGCTTGTTTTTGACGAGAAAGGCTATAAGACAAGTATGCAATGCCGGCAACGAGTAGCAAACCGACAATAATGATGGGGACTAAAATCTTTTTGTTCATTTTTGATATGATATTCTAAATACAAAACCAATAACTATAGTTTGTATGCAAAATTAGGCTTTTTGTCGTTAATGGCAAAAGAAAACCTGCTCTCATTGTTCTTAATGCTCGATTTCTTGCATTTTTTAGGAAAAAAAGAACAATCATAACTTAATTTTAAACCTTCTTTCTGCAGGTCGAAAGACTTGTCTATAACTGACTTAATTATATAAGGTATAGTGCTTTCATATAGTTAACTTTATAGTCTTATGTAGGATAAATTAGCATATAACATGACTGCCCCCCCCAATTCACGTAACTCCTCTCTATATGTCAGATAGACCTAAAAATAGGAAGGAAGCGTTGAGCGAAATAATAAAAAGGGAGAAACATCCGTTATTCTACCGAGAAGAATTTGAATAATGATTCTGTAAAGAGTCGCTAAAGGAGAAAAAGAAATGAAGAAACTTCTTGTTTTAATGGGTTTGTGTTGGGCTACTATGGTTGCAGCTCAATCGGATAGTGTGCGTCATGAGGTGCTTTTCGAAACGAATAAAGGTAATATTAGCATTGCGCTTTATAATGAAACACCGAAACATCGTGACAATTTCTTGCGCTTGGTCAAGGAGAAATTTTATGACGGCGTGTTGTTTCATAGGGTTATCAACCGCTTTATGATACAGGCAGGCGATTCTGCCAGTAGACATGCAAGACCTGATGTGCTTCTTGGTGATACGAAAGAAAGTTATACAATACCAGCCGAGATACGTTATCCACAGCTATTCCATAAGCGTGGATCGATAGGTGCTGCTCGTGAAGGTGATGCCGAGAATCCAGAAAGAGCATCATCTATGAGTCAGTTCTACATTGTTTATGGTCGCAGATACAACGACGAGATGCTCGACAAAGTGCAACTTCGTCTTGACGAACAGACCAAGGGCACTGTGACATTGACACCTGAAGTGCGTGAATATTATAAGGCTAAAGGTGGAACACCGCATTTGGATGGGCAATATACCGTGTTTGGAGAGGTGGTAGAAGGATTGGATGTGGTGAATGACATCCAATGGGTGGAGACCGACAAAAACGACCGTCCCCTTGAAGATGTGCGTATTATCAAGGCAACGGTCGTGAGATAGAATGAAAGGAGAATAGTTCCCCGATATACCATTAGTAGCAATTGAGCCCTTCCACAATTTGCTCTATTTCCTCTTGTGTCAGTGCTTGATTCAACGGAATGCTCAGTTCGTTGGCATGGAGTATTTCGGTGTAAGGCAAATTGTCCAGATGGGCATACTCTGGATAGCAATATTGCTTGTGTGGAGGAATGGGGTAGTGGATGGCGGTGACGATTTCGTGAGATTCTAAAAGATAGCGTTTCAGTTGCTCGCGCGTTTCGCAAAGCACAGGAAAGATGTGATGTATGCTTGTTGCATCGTAGTCTAGACTGGGCACTTTTAGCTTGGGATTCTTTATATTTAAGGTGTAGAAGCGTGCAATCTCCCGTCTTCTCCTGTTCTCTTCGTCTAAGAATTTTAGTTTGACATTGAGCACTGCGGCTTGTATCTCGTCGATTCGGCTATTGCGCCCCTTCATGTAGCATTCGTATTTGATGCGTGAACCATAGTTGCCCAAGTCGCGTATGGTACACGCTAGCTTACTGTCGTTTGTTGTCACAGCGCCTCCATCTCCCAACGCTCCCAGGTTCTTGCCGGGATAGAAACTATGGGCAGCAGCATCACCCAACGAACCTGTGCGCCTTTCGCCGTAGAGACAACCATGCGCTTGGGCATTGTCTTCAATGAGTTTCAGGTCGTACTTCTTGCTGAGTTCGCCTATCTTCTCCGTGTAAGCGCATTGTCCATAGAGGTGAACCAAGAGGATGGCGCGTGTGCGTGGGGTGATGGCGCGTTCTATCTGGTGGTCATCTATTTGGAAGGTGTCCATGCGGGCATCGATGAATACGGGCTTGAGATTGTTCTCCGTGATGGAAAGAATGGAGGCTATATAGGTGTGGGCAGGCACAATCACCTCGTCGCCATCTTTCATGACACCAATTTCTTTGTAGGCACGGAATATCAGCGTGAGTGCATCAAGGCCATTGCCGCATCCCACACAATACTTTGTTCCGATGTATCGAGCATAGTTCTCCTCAAATTCTTCTGTTGACTTACCTCGTAGATACCATCCACTTTCTATGACTTTAAGCGTGGCTTCTTTGATTTCTTCCCCGTGCATGGAGTTTATCTTTTGCAGATCTAGGTATTTAATCATAGTTTTCAGTTGCTTTATAAAGTCCATTCGTAGGTGTCGTAGCAAATGCCACGACCACCGAATCCTTCTTTTTGATGTATGAGATTGGTGTTTAAATAATGCCCACTGTCTTCCGTAGATTTGCCGAAGTCGAAATAATGTCGGTCTGCAAATGTGTGATTGATGAGTTGGTCAAACACGAGGTCGAGTGCTCCGAGCTCTTTCCCCATGGGTGAAGCCGAGATGTATTGCGTGTGAACGACATTGCCGCAATCAAAGATAAGCGTACCTCCAAGTGGCGTCTCGTCAAGATATGCCATAAACAAACGTATGCGTTCGGGAAAGGCAGTGCGCAATTTCTTCAGTTCTTCTATGCTATGAACGGGATGGACATCATATTTCTTCTTCAGATTGTCATCCAAGATATGCCAAAACACTTCGATTTCTTCACTCTCCTTGACAATGATACCATGGCGCTTCGCCTTGTTTGCACCCCGATGTCGCAACTTAGAAAACTTGAGTCTTTGTGGCAATGATATGGTCGAAGATATCTCTCGTATGGTGAGTTGGGCATGGCATACCATGGTAATCGCATACAAGTCTTCTTCGGTAGGCATGGTATGGTATATCCATGGAGTAGGTTTGTATACGACTCTGCTAAGGTGCAGCGTGTCTTTCAGGTAGTGGTTGATAGCGGTAAAAGCCTCAAGGCAACGCTCGGCGGTCATCTTGCTGTCCACAATGAGCCCTCCATAGGTGAGTCCTCCGTGGGAAAACAAGGTGCCGTCTTTCACGTTAGCGGGTAATAGTGCCCATATCTTTTCTTCTTCAGAGACAATAAGCGAACAGTCAGTGAAGCGTTCATAGTGATAGTCCATGAATTGTCGGTCAAGCAGGAAGGTCGCATTTCGCGCCTGAAGGATAAAAGCATTCCACTCGTCTGCGTCTTGTGGCGTGTATCGTCTTACTTCAAGCATCCCTTGTATTTGAGAAATTCATCATAGTCATAGATGTAGTCTTCTTCCTCATACACCTCGGAGGCCAACACCAGACACACTGCTCCAGAGGAAAAATCATCGAGTGTACGCCAAATACCAGTTTCTATAATCAGTCCTTGATAGGGATGGTTGAGCAAGAAGGTGCGCTTCTCAGTACCGTCATCGAGTGTGACGGTGAAGCTACCACTCAAGGCAATGAGCAGTTGTTTCAGTTTCTTGTGTGCGTGTCCTCCCCGACTCTCTCCCCCAGGAACGTCATATACCCAATAGGCGCGGGCTATGCGGAAGGGTATCTCCTTATATTCTTCAACTACAGAAAGGTTGCCCCGTCGGTCTACAATCTTCGGAATGTCAATGATTTGGGCATCTGATACTTTCATATTCCTATTTCTTCATGTAGGGATCTGTCCCTAATACGGTCTTGGCAAGACGCTTGGCTTTGTTGCGCAAGTCGTCGAGATTAGTATCCAATTCATCGTAACAAAGTACCACTCCCATACGTCTGCCCACGTGTGCTTCTTCTTTTCCGAAGATGCGGATGCGTGTGCGGTCTTCTTTCAGTGCGTCTGTCAGGTTGTAGGGAAGTGGTTCATTGGTTTCCTTGGGTGACAATATCACGGCAGAACATCCAAAATGCTCCAAATGAATACCTGCAATAGGAAGTCCCATCACGGCACGAAAATGCAACTCAAACTCTGAGAGATTAGTGGTGTGTCCCAGTGTAACCATGCCCGTATCGTGAGGACGTGGACTCAGTTCGGAGAAGATCACTTCACCTCGCTTGCTGAGGAAGAACTCCACACCCCATAGTCCATAGC
>CAVKQP010000030.1:0-14705 GCA_963658165.1 Clostridium sp. CAG:302
AATTAGCTAAAAGCAAACAATGGAACAAATATTTGTATGGAAAATATCGCTGTTTGTCGACATTTTAACACGAAAAAACGGGAACTGCTATAATACAGTTCCCGTTTTGTTATGTTCGGTTTGCAAATTACATCATTCCGCCCATGCCTTGCTGACCCATAGGCATCTGAGGTTTATCCTCAGGTTTGTCGCAGATCAAACACTCTGTGGTGAGGAACATACCTGCGATTGAGGCTGCGTTTTCAAGTGCTACACGCTCCACCTTAGCTGGGTCGATGACACCTGCAACGCGGAGATCCTCATAGATATCCTTGCGAGCGTTGTAGCCGAAGTCGCCTTCGCCCTCGCGTACCTTCTGCACTACCACAGCACCTTCGCCACCTGCGTTGCGTACAATCTGGCGGAGTGGCTCCTCGATGGCGCGCTCTACGATGTTGATACCCGTCTGTTCGTCAGCATTGTCACCCTTGATGGTCTTCAGTGCGTCGAGGGCACGGATATAAGTAGTGCCACCGCCGACAACCACACCTTCCTCGATGGCTGCACGTGTTGCGCAGAGTGCGTCGTCTACGCGGTCTTTCTTCTCCTTCATTTCTACCTCGCTGTTGGCACCTACATAGAGCACTGCTACACCGCCTGCGAGTTTTGCCAAACGCTCCTGCAACTTCTCCTTGTCGTAAGAACTTGTGGTGTTGGCAATCTCATTCTTAATTTGAGCCACGCGATCTGCGATGTTCTGCTTGTCGCCAGCACCGTTGACGATGGTTGTATTCTCCTTGGAAACTGTCACTTTGTCGCAAGTACCGCACATGTCGAGTGTGGCTTTGTCGAGTGTAAGACCCTTTTCTTCGCTGATGACTACACCGCCTGTGAGCACTGCGATGTCTTCGAGCATAGCCTTGCGACGATCGCCAAAGCCAGGAGCCTTTACTGCGCAGATCTTCAAACCACCGCGCAAGCGGTTTACAACCAGTGTGGTGAGCGCTTCAGAATCCACGTCTTCAGCGATGACGAGCAATGGACGACCACTCTCAGCGGCAGGTTGCAGGATAGGCAAGAAGTCTTTCAGGTTGCTGATCTTCTTGTCATAGATGAGAATGTAAGGATTGTCCATCACGCATTCCATCTTGTCTGCATCTGTTACGAAATATCCGCTCAAGTAGCCACGGTCAAACTGCATACCTTCTACCACGCCGATACTGGTTTCGCGGCTCTTGCTTTCCTCGATGGTAATCACACCATCTTTAGAAACCTTGCGCATAGCGTCAGCGAGCAACTTACCGATTTCGGGGTCGTTGTTGGCACTGATGGTAGCCACTTGCTCTATCTTGTCATAGTTGTCGCCCACCTGTTCTGCGTTGTTCTTGATATATTCAACCACGGCAGCTACTGCTTTGTCTATGCCGCGCTTCAAGTCCATTGGGTTAGCACCTGCAGTCACGTTCTTCAAGCCTTCGGTCACGATGGCCTGTGTGAGGATGGTTGCAGTGGTCGTACCGTCGCCAGCATCGTCGCCAGTTTTGCTTGCCACGCTCTTTACAAGCTGCGCACCTGTGTTCTCAAACTTATCTTCGAGTTCCACTTCTTTGGCTACGGTCACACCGTCCTTAGTAATCTGCGGTGCTCCAAACTTCTTCTCGATAACCACATTGCGTCCCTTAGGACCGAGTGTCACCTTTACTGCGTTAGCCAACTGATCTACGCCTTTCTTCAAAAGGTCGCGTGCGTCTACATCAAATTTTATTTCTTTAGCCATTGTTTCTATTGTCTTTTAGTATTTACACATTATTTATTAACTACAGCGAGGATGTCGCTTTGGCGCATAATCAAGTATTTTGTGCCTTCAAACTCAAGTTCTGTGCCAGAATATTTGCCGTAGAGCACTTCGTCACCTTCCTTGAGAACCATCTCTTCATCCTTGGTTCCGTTGCCTGTAGCAACGATTTTGCCATGCTGAGGCTTCTCTTTGGCTGTATCAGGAATAATGATTCCGCCTACTTTCTCTTCAGCTGGTGCGGGAAGCACCAATACTCTGTCTGCTAATGGTCTGATATTCATAATTCTTTAAATTTAGTTGTTCTAATTTGTTTCTGCCTACTATTATACGAAAAGTGTGCCAAAACTGTCGACTGACAGAATTGGCACACCTTAGACTGACACAGTTGTCAGTGTTACATATCATGGAGATTGACAAACTCACCGCGCTCTTTACGTTCGGCAATCAACTTTTCAAGTTTGCGACGTCGACTGGATGCGATCCAACGGCGGAAGAATACGTTGGGAATGGCCACGCCCACTGCGATAAACAGGATGACGAGTGAGGCTTTCACTCCATTGGAGAAAGCTTCGGTCAGTTCGCCTACGATGCCCTGCATCTCGATCAGACCGAATAGAGCGCGATACATCAGCACACCCGGCACCATGGGGATGACGCTCGGTATGGCCAATATCTGATGGGGCGTGTGAAACTTGTGCACCGCTTTTATACAGATGATGCTAATCAGTGCGGAGCCTGCTAACGAACCGATAATCAATCCCTGGTCAAGGCCGATGTTGTTGTTGCTTGGACCGAGATTGACGAAGTTGCGTGTGCAGACAGCAATGATACCGCCTACAGCCACTACGGGGAGCAATCGCTTGGGGATGTTGAAGATCATGGAAAAGCCCATAGCGGAAATGGCTGCAGCGATGGCGTAGGCGAGATAACTATTGTGTGGCACCATGCTGAGGTCTTTCACAAAGTTGTCGATGACGCATATCTTGATGGCTACGGCGATGCCGAACGACATGGCTAAGACCATCAATAGGGTGTTGAGAGCGCGATTGATACCCATCTCAAAGTGGCTATCAAGCATGTCGCTCACAAAGTTGATGAGCGGTACTCCGGGTACGATAAACAGGGCACAAGCCATCAATGGATGCCAAGGTGTGTCGCTATGGAGTATTGCACCCAACCATTCGGGTAAGGCATTCTGCACTACAGGGAACGAAAGGAAGGCTGATAACCATGCCAACAAGGTGGAAAGGAAGGCGGCTATCGCAATGTTAGCATAGCCATTACTGCCCAATTCGTTGAGCACAGCACGGAGGCGAAAGCCGAGAATGGCAGCTATCGAGGCATAGAAAAAGGCAGTCCAGTCGCATCCGAACTGCACACAGAAACCTCCACAGGCAAAGCCGGCACCAATGGCAACCTGCCACGGCGTGTAGTTGCGCTTGGCTGAATACAACTTTTCGAGTTCTTCTTCATACTTGTCAAGCGAATAGTTTTCACGGATGGCTGTCCATGACAACTTGCTCAGCGCTGATATGGCAGTCATGTTGATGCCGTGCTTGTCGCAACGCTGGAACTTAGAGAATGAGTGAACCTCATCGCTCAAGTTGACCATAAGCATGTTGTAGGTGACGTGGATGTGAAGATTGTCTTCGGGAAGTCCCAAGTAGGCTGCCGTACGCTCCATATTGCGGAGAATTCTACTGGTGTCGGCTGAACTTTCCATCAGCAATTGTCCTGTGCGTAGAAGCAAATCAAGTTTTCTTCTCAGTAGTTTCTCAGAGCCGTTGTCCTGTAAATCCTGCATGATAATCAATAATGATTCGTGTGATAAATTGTTAGTATAAATATACGTGTTCTATTCAATCAAATAGGCTGCAAAGTTACTAACTTTATATGAAACAGGGAAATTGTTTCAGAGTTTTTGATTTATGAACTATAAAAAATGGTCTTGCCCTTTATACATATATATATTATTTGCTATCTTTGCAAAACATTAAAATAGAACAAATCAACATTTACCCTTTAAAACATGAACAAGATTAAAGCGACAATCATCTCTTTCGCATTGACATTTTGTGCCCTTCCTATGTCGGCACAAAGCCAAAAGACAACCCAAGTATTGGACGCGTTGAAATCTACCAACGCATATTTCATGAAGAAGTATGCCGACCCAACACTTCCTACATTCGTGAAACGTGAGCGTCCTAGCAGTCTTTGGACTCGTGGTGTGTACTACGAAGGATTGATGGCGCTCTATGAGATTGATCCTCAGCAGAGCTACATCGACTATACAGACCGTTGGGCTTCGTTCCACAAGTGGACTCCACGCAACGGTGTGAAGACTACGCATGCCGATGACCAATGTTGTGAGCAGACCTACTTGGCACGCTATGATATGACCAAGGACGAGCAGATGAAGAAATATGTCATCGAGAATCTCGACAACCAAATTGCTACAGGAAAAATAGACTACTGGACATGGATTGATGCTATCCAGATGGCGATGCCTGCCTATGCTCATGTTTACAAGATTACAGGCGATCGCAAGTATATAGACACAGCAATGAAGATGTATGAGTGGTCACGCAACGAGTGTGGCGGCGGCTGCTATAACACTAAAGAAGGTCTTTGGTGGAGAGACAAAGACTTCGTGCCTCCCTACAAGGAGCAGGATGGCAAGAACTGTTATTGGAGCCGTGGCAACGGATGGGTGTATGTGGCACTCTGTCGCGTGATGGATCAGCTCTCGCCTAAGGACAAGTATTACAAACAGTTGAAGAAAGATTTCCTTGCGATGAGTGCCGCTCTCGCCAAGATACAGCGTGAAGACGGATTCTGGAACGTGAGTCTTGTGTCGCCTACCACCTATGGAGGCAAGGAAACCACAGGTACTTCACTCTTCCTCGCAGGCATGAGCTGGGGCATCCGCAAAGGCATTCTCTCTGCCAAGCAGTATCGTCCCATCTGTGACAAGGCATGGAATGGCATGGAAACCTATGCCGTGCATCAAAACGGTTTCTTGGGTTACGTGCAGGGAACAGGTAAGGAGCCCAAGGATGGACAACCGGTTACTTATACAAAGGTGCCCGACTTTGAAGACTTCGGACTCGGTTGCTTCTTGCTTGGTGGTGTGGAATACTACAAGCTTCTCACAAATGCCAAGTAGTGTTGCAGGCTTAATGAAGGAACACATTATATAATAGACAATGAAAAACAAAAGATATTTAGCATTATTCATGTTGGGGTTGGGAACCTTGAGCGTTCATGCTCAAAGTTGGCCAACCCCAACTGTAGAATCCAAACCCGCCGCTCGTTGGTGGTGGTTGGGGTCTGCATTGACAGAGAAAGACGTGAAGTGGAATATGGAACAGTATGCCAGTCATGGACTTGGCGCACTTGAAATCACACCGCTTTACGGAGTGCAGGGCAACGACAAGAACAATATCCCCTTCCTGTCGCCACGCTGGATGCAGATGCTCAAGTTTATTGAGGACGAAGGCAAGCAGACTGGCATCGAAATAGATATGAACAATGGTACTGGATGGCCCTTCGGTGGTCCGACGGTGAAACTGACCGATGGTGCCTGCAAAGCCATCTTCGTAGATAAGAGTGCGCTGACGGAAAAGAAAAAGTCGGTCGTTACCCTCGACTTGAACGTGGAGAACGCCAAAGATGCTCCCTATGCTACCCTGCAAAAGGTGATGGCATATGACCAAAATACGGGCAAGGTGACAAACGTTACTTCATTCACCGATAAGGGTGTGCTCACGTGGAAACCAGGCGAGAAGGGCTCATGGCGTGTCATTGCACTCTATGCGGGGCGCACTCGCCAGCAGGTGAAGCGTGCCGCTCCGGGTGGAGAAGGTCTGGTTATCGACCACTTTGATGCAGGTGCAGTGTCGCGCTATCTCAAGAATTTCGATGAGGCATTCGATAAAAGTGGCGTGGCTTATCCCCATACATTCTTCAATGACTCCTATGAAGTGTATGGTGCTAACTGGACACCCACCTTACTTGATGAGTTTGCCAAGCGTCGTGGCTATAAGTTGGAGGACCATCTCACTTCGCTTATAGATATATATAAGAAAGATGCAAAATATACTGAAGCTGACCTAAAGGTATTGTCAGACTATCGTGAAACGTTGTCCGATATGTTGCTCCATAACTTTACCAACCAGTGGGCAGATTGGGCACACGGACATGGCTCCATTGTTCGCAACCAGGCACATGGCTCTCCTGCCAACCTGATAGACATCTATTCTGCTGTAGACATACCAGAAATAGAAGGATTCGGACTGACAGACTTTGGCATTAAGGGTTTGCGCAAGGATCCAGGAAAGACGCGTCGCAACGACTCCGACTTCTCTATGTTGAAGTATGCATCGTCGGCAGCCCATATCAATGACAAACCTTATACCAGCAGCGAGACCTTTACGTGGCTGACTGAGCACTTCCGCACATCGCTTTCACAGATGAAACCCGATATGGACTTGATGTTTGCGGCAGGTGTAAACCATATGTATTTCCACGGCACATGCTATTCTCCCCAAGACGACCCATGGCCAGGGTGGAAGTTTTATGCCAGCATCGACATGTCGCCAACCAATAGCATTTGGCGTGACGCACCTTATTTCTTGAAATACATCGAGCGTTGCCAGAGCTTCCTACAGAAGGGAAAGGCAGACAACGACTTCTTGGTCTATCTGCCTATCCGCGATATGTGGGCAAAGCCTGACAAATCGATGCTCATGATGTTTGCCATTCATTCGATGGGGGAGAAAGCTCCTGAGTTCAAGAATATGATTCTCTCCATCGACTCTTTGGGCTACGACTGTGACTATATCAGTGACAAATATCTGCTCACGACCACAGTGAAAGACGGTAAGTTGCAGACTGCAGCAGGCATGCCCTATCATGGCATCATCATTCCAGAGGGTGCTCACCTTACAGATGCACTGAAAGCTCATCTCGATCAGTTGCAGGCACAGGGTGCTCACGTCATATATGGTCTTAACGAGAAGGAAATGGCTACGGCAGCCAAAGCAGAGAGTCTGCGTCTGCGTCAGGATGGTAATCCGGGGTTGAAGGTCATTCGTCGACGCAATGCGGATGGTAACCACTACTTCATGGCCAATTTGACACCTGATGATGCCGATTGCTACATGCCGCTTGCCGTAGACTATCAGTCGGCTTTGTGGTTCGATCCTGTGGACGGCAAACGCTATCTGATAGAGACTAAGGACGGAAAAATCCATATCGCACTTAAGAGTGGAGAGTCGATGATACTTCAGACGTTCGATCATCCGTTGGCAGTAGCCGATGTGGAAGGACTGACTGTGAAGCCTCGTGTGGCAGACAATGCAATGACAATCGACCTCACGAACAATCCTTGGACGCTCACCTTTACAGAAGAAGCCCCCAAGGTAGGGCAGACGTTCAAACTTGCCAAGTTGCAGACATGGGAGACGCTTGACAACGACAGTGCCAAGGTGACCATGGGTACGGGTGTATATACCACCAATGTGAAGTTGACCGCCAAACAACTGAAGGATGCTAAAGGTTGGATGATTGATCTCGGCGACGTGAGAGAAAGTGCTCGTGTCTATGTGAACGGACAGTTGTTGGGCTGCGCATGGTGTGTCCCCTATCAGCTCGACTTGGGCAAGGCATTCAAACCAGGCATGAATACCATTCGCATAGAGGTGACCAACTTGCCTGCCAACCGCATTGCCGACTTGGATAGACGAGGTGTGAAATGGCGCAAGTTCAACGAAATCAATGTGGTCGACGTTAACTATAAGAAGACCACCTATGCTAACTGGGAACCTGTGCCAAGCGGACTCAACTCCTCAGTCAAGCTGATTAAATACTAAACATACGGCAACATTTATCAAATAACATGAAAAGTCACGGCGCAAGTCGTGACTTTTTTGTATCTTTGTGTTCGCATTTCCTAAAGAGAGGGAGACGCTTTACACGATTGTTATGGGAAGAAGACTAAAGAAGAAATATAGAATATCATTCTCCATTTGCGGTATCATCATCCTTGTTTGGATTGTTTTTTCATTGGGGCGCTGCGTGTCTCGCTGCACCACTACGCCTAGTAAGGAAAAGACAGAACGCCAATGGACACACTTGAACGATACACTCACCAATGCGATGTCTGCCGTGGGCGGACTCGACTCCGTGATGGAACGCTACTTGAAACGTTGGGAACTCAATGGCGCCCAGCTCGCTATCTCTCGCAACGACTCGTTGCTTTATGCCCGCGGATATGGTTGGGCAGACATGGAACAGCAACAACTCATGCAACCATCGCATATCATGCGTATCGCCTCAGTGTCTAAACTCGTCACCGCTATCGGTGTGATGAAACTGCGCGAGATGGGGCGCGTGCGCCTTTCCGACCATGTGTTCGGACCGAACGGCATTCTCAACGACACCGCCTATACCAATGTCATCAAGGACAAACGCTACTTTGATATCACGGTGGAGCAGTTGCTCCGTCACAAGGCGGGCTTTACTAACTATGCAGGCGACCCGATGTTCTCTACGCGCTACATCATCATGCAGAACCATCTCACCACTCCGCCCGACCATCGCACGCTTTTGCGCATCCTCCTCAAGCGTCATCTGGGCTACACACCAGGCGAAGGCAAACGCTATTCCAATTTGGGCTACACCTTGCTTTCTATGATTATCGAGAAGCGTATGGGCATGAGCTATGAACAATTCATGCAGAAATACGTGTTTGAACCCGCTGGGTGCTACGACTTCCATATTGCTGGAAACTATCTGAAAGACCGACGGTCGAACGAAGTGAAATATTATATGCACAAAGGTTCTGAGCCAGTATACGAATATAACAATAGTGGACGAAAGGTGGAAAAGTGCTATGGAGAGAACGACATTCCCCGTCTTAGCGGTGCTGGGGCTTGGTGCGCTTCGGCAGCAGAGCTAAGTCGTTTGGTCGCTTCGGTCGATGGTATAGATCGTATACCCGACTTGCTGACCAAGGAAAGTGTAGAACTGATGACGCGTGAGATGCCCGACCATGATTTCTCTTTAGGGTGGAACTACACTGCCAAAGGGCATCCGTGGATACGCACAGGGTCGTTGTCGGGCACCAGTGCCATTGTGCTCAGATACCCAGACGGCGAGTGCTGGATTCTCATCACCAACACGAGCACGTGGAAGGGGCATGGATTCTCTAAAGACACGATGGCCCTGTTTGAAAAACTCCGCACGAAATATGGTAGCCGATTGCCTAAGCAAGACCTCTTCTTTTATGGTAAACAACATTGAATAGGCAGACTGAAGACTTCACTTTATCGTTAGTCTTATTTGTCATTGTCGGCAAGAAAACGTAACTTTGCAGAAACCAAAACCAAACAATCCATGAAGAAATTAAAACTTGCACTCTTTGCGGTCGCCTTGTTGCTCCCATTTCGTGTTTCAGCTGCATCTCCGGAGCATCCCAAGGCGTCATCTCGATCAAAAGCAGTGGCGGTTAATCCTATTCTGCCTGGTTTCCATGCCGATCCAGAGATCATTTATTCCCACAAGACCAAGCGCTATTACATCTATTCCACCACAGATGGCACACCAGGGTGGGGCGGTTGGCAGTATTATGCCTACTCATCGAAAGACTTGAAACACTGGAAAAACGAAGGCGTGGTGCTCGATGCCAAGAGCGATCAAGTGGCATGGGCAAACGGATATTTGTGGGCGCCGGCAGCACAAGAGGTGAAGGTGGGTAAAAAGCAATATAAATATTTCCTCTATTTCAGTGCCCGTCCCAATGACAACGGACGCAAACAGATTGGCGTGGCTATAGCTGATTCGCCCACAGGTCCATTCCGCGACCTCGGACATTCGCTCATTGCCAAGAATCATCCTGGTTGTCGCGGACAACTTATTGATGTCGACGTGTTCGTGGATCCTGTGTCGGGAAAGCCTTACCTCTATTGGGGCAATAGCTTCATGGCAGGGGCTGAACTGGATGAGAGCATGACAGCCTTGAAAGATAGCACTGTCACCGTGATGACTCCACGCGGCGGTACGTTGCAAGACTATGCCTATCGGGAAGCACCATACGTGTTCTATCGCAAAGGTCTTTATTATTTCATGTGGTCGGTCGACGACACTCGCTCCCCCAACTATCATGTGGCATACGGCACATCGCATTCTCCGCTCGGTCCCATTCAAGTGGCAGACCAACCTGTCATATTGCAGCAGGCTCCCGAACGCGGCATTTATGGCACGGCACACAACTCTGTGGTGCAGGTTCCCGGTCGCGATGAATGGTATATCGTCTATCACCGCATTAACAAGGAGCATCTCAACGATCAGCCCGGTGTTCACCGCGAAGTGTGCATAGACCGTCTTGAATTCAATCCTGATGGTACCATCAAACCTGTCGTGCCGACTAATGGAGATTAGACGGGTTGTATCGCCATTTGTAAGTCTGCCATTAACGAGTGCTAGGAGGCCTATTTAAGCACCGTTAGTGGCAGACTTGTGATTTGTTAGTCTGCTTCATGGTGTATATTATATATAATAAGGTGTATATAGGAGCAATATCGGGGGAATGGTTAGACATGCAGAAACCTATAAAAACGCGAATGTCTGTCTCTTCACAGAGACAGACATTCAATCTCAATAGGTATTAGCCTTTTAAGGTAAAAAGATTGTATTCAGGATAACGGGTGCAAAGGTACGACCTTTTTCCTCACGCGCCAAATGTTTTTATATGTTACATAACATATTTTCACGAATGACTATCCACCTGCCTATGTGTGTTCGGTTGGTAGCGAGGGCGGGGTAGACACATTTCTTGGTCGTTTTTTAGAACAACGAGTCTATAATTCGAGATTTTTGTATAAATTTGCAGAAAAATATAACAAGCAATATGGCAACAGAAGAAATAAACAATGCGAACGAAGAAAAGCGCAGTCTTAGCTTCGTGGAACAGTTTGTGAAAGAAGACCTTGCCGAGGGCAAGAATGGTGGAAGAATACAGACCCGTTTCCCACCAGAGCCCAACGGCTATCTACACATAGGACACGCCAAGGCTATCTGTATGGACTTTGGTGTGGCAGAGCAATTTGGAGGCGTCTGCAACCTGCGTTTCGACGACACCAACCCGAGCAAGGAGAACAATGAATACGTAGAGAATATTCTCAACGACATCAGTTGGCTGGGCTTCAAATGGGGCAATGTCTACTATGCATCCGACTATTTCCAGAAGCTTTGGGACTTCGCGATGTGGATGATCAAGAACGGACACGCCTATGTGGACGAGCAGAGCGCAGAGGAAATAGCCAAGCAGAAGGGTACTCCGACAGAGCCTGGCGTGGCTTCGCCTTACCGCGATCGTCCTGTAGAGGAGAACATTGCCTTGTTTGAGAAGATGAACCAACCCGAAACACCCGAAGGGTCGATGGTGCTACGTGCCAAGCTCGACATGGCCAACCCCAACATGCACTTCCGCGATCCCATCATCTATCGTATCATTCACACCCCGCATCATCGTACGGGCACGAAGTGGAATTGCTATCCTATGTATGATTTCGCCCACGGACAAAGCGACTATTTCGAGGGCGTGACCCATTCTATTTGTACGCTGGAGTTTGTGCCCCATCGTCCACTCTACGACAAACTCGTGGATTATCTCAAGGAAATGGATGGCACGGCAGACAATATGACCGACAATCGTCCACGACAGATTGAGTTCAACCGCCTTAATCTTACCTATACGGTGATGAGTAAGCGCAAGCTGCACACCTTGGTAGACGAGCATTTGGTGAGTGGATGGGACGATCCTCGTATGCCTACACTCTGTGGTATGCGTCGCCGTGGCTATTCGCCAGAGAGTGTTCGCCAGTTCATACGCAGCATTGGCTACACGAAGTTTGACGCCCTCAACGACATGGCATTGCTCGAAGCTGCCGTGCGCGAAGACTTGAACAAGAAGGCGTGTCGTGTGTCGGCAGTGGTCAATCCCGTGAAACTCGTCATTACCAATTATCCCGAGGGTGAAGTGGAAGAGATGGAAGCCATCAATAATCCTGAGAACGAGGCTGATGGCACACATACCATCAAATTCACTAAGAATCTTTGGATAGAGCGCGAAGACTTCATGGAAGATGCTCCCAAGAAATTCTTCCGTATGACTCCCGGCAAGGAGGTACGTTTGAAGAACGCTTACATCGTGAAGTGCACCGGCTGTACCAAGGATGCCGATGGCAACATCGTTGAGATACAGGCGGAATATGATCCTGTCAGCAAGAGTGGCATGGAAGGTGCCAACCGCAAGGTGAAGGGCACACTCCACTGGGTGTCGGCAGACTACTGCTGCAAAGCAGAGGTGAGAGTGTACGACCGTCTGTTCAATGTGGAGAATCCTTCGGTAGACGAGCGTGACTTCCGCGAATTGCTTAACCCTGAGTCGCTTCAGGTTATTGACAACTGCTACGTAGAGGAATATGCTGCCACCAAGAAGCCTGGTGAATATCTGCAGTTCCAACGCATCGGTTATTTCATGGCAGACCTTGACACTACAGCAGAACATCCCGTGTTTAACAAGACCGTGGGACTGAAAGACACTTGGGCAAAGCAGAACAAGTAGGATAGTGCCAATTAAAGATTTGTGTACTTTCTACCCCATTTAACATCATAGATGAAAAGAGACAGTCAAGAAAAAGAGTTGCGACGCCTTAAGCAGGAATATGAAAAGAGCCTGGAAGAGGGGCGTTATCCCGTGTTTGACCCCGAAGAATATGCCGATTTAGCACAATACTATTATGAGCATGGCAACGCTCTGAAGGCAAAAGAAGTGGTCGATGCGGCTTTGGTGGCTTTTCCCGATGCCGATGCACCCTTGTTGTTTCTTGCCCGCTATACAATGCTTGAAACCGGCAACCTGGTAGAAGCAGAGAGCATCATGGAGCGCGTGTCTGACAAGTTCTCGCTCGACTATGCTTTCAATAGGGCGGAATGGCTCATCTATAGTGAACGGATGGAAGAAGCATCCACCTTGCTTACCGAACGCTTTGATAGTGTGTGCGGTGATGAGGAGGTGGAAGACTATGCTGAAGATGCTTGTCGTTTCTTTTTGAATTTCAATCGAGTAGACTTTGCACGCCCATGGTTAGAGCGCATGCCAGATTCCTCTTCCACACGCTACGTGTTGTTAGCAGCAGAAGTAGATAGGGTGGGAGACGATTGGAACGAATGTCGCGACAAGTTGTCTGCCTTGGTTGAGAAAAAACCGTTTTGCTGTGCTGCCTGGGTAGAATTGGCAAGGATACAATTCGATTTAGGCAATAACGCAGAAGCAGGAGAGGCTTGCGATTTCGCATTGGCGATAGAGCCCGACAACATGGAGGCAGTGCTCGTCAAAGGCGATGTGATGGCAAGGCTGGACAATGCTGCCGAAGCGGAGAAGCTTTATCGGCGCTATCTTGACGAATATCCTGCTTCTCCTGCGGTCATCAACCAATTGGTGATTACGTTGGCCATGCAGGGAGATGAAAAACTACCCGAGTTGCTGCCGTTGATTAAACAGGCGGAGGCTTACGTAAACATATGGTTTGAGCGTAATATCTATGCCGAACTTCTACAAACGGAAACGTATGTGTATAGTGCGCTCAACCAGTTGGAAAATGCCATGAAGTGCATTGGAAAGCTGTACGACTTGGGCTGTCACGATATGGACGAACTCGATTTGCTTCGTGCTCAGGTCTTTATGCATTGCGGAAAACAGTTGGAGGCCTGCTTGGTCTACGACATGGTGCTCCGCCGCAATAAGTGGCGCATCGACATAATGGTGCGTATTGCCTTATATCTCTATGAAGGAGAGTTCTATGAAATAGGCAATTTTGAACTGAACCAAACGCTAGCCCTCAATCCGGATAGCGAATACACGGCAGAGTTGCTCGCCTTGAAAGCCATTTTCGCTCACGCTTGTAAGAACATGGAAGAATATGAAGTGTATCGTGACCGCGCGATGATGAAAGACGAACAAGCTGCCCAAAGGATATTAAAATTTTTGGAGAATTAAGCAGAAGCCAACCTCACGACATTGTGGAGGTTGGCTTTTTTTTTATAATAGTAGACAATACATTAAACAAAGTTGTAAGTTTTCTTGTATCGCGCAGTAAAATTATCTATATTTGCAATTATTTAAATCCAAAAACGAAAGTTATGAAAAAAGGTTTTTTGTCTATTCTGAGTCTTGCAGCGTGCTTATTGCTCGGTTCTTGCGGCAATTCTTCGAAGTCTGTACAGTATCTCCCGTATCAAGGAGAGAAAGATGGTAAATGGGGTATGGTGAGCACTGATGGTGAAGTCTTGTTTGCCGATGAATTTGAGCGTGAGCCAACCATTGTGACTAACGATCGCTTTCTTGTACGCGATAAGGATAATTTGTGGGAAATGTACACTGCAGAGGAAAAACCAAAGCAGGTGGGCAAGAAGTACAAGTCTATCGCCACGTTCACTACTACAGTTACGCCCGCAGTAGAACCAGGCAAGTGCGTAAACCTGATTGATAAGGATGGAAATGTCGTAAAGGTCCTTGATAAACTGGAAGGCAAAACTGTTGTAGGCGTATCTGGATTTTCTGAAGGCTATGCAGTGTATCGCACGGAAGACGACTTGGTCGGTGCAATTGACACGAAGGGCAACGTGGTTATTCAACCTCAGTATGTATGGCTTAGTGTGTCTGACGGTTGCGCTCTTGCAGTGGAGTCGAAATATAAAAAATATATGGAGAGTGCTACAGACCATGAGAAGCTAGTGGTGTCTGTGCTCGACTTGAAAGGTAATGTGAAATGCCAATTGCCTTATACAAAATATTCCTCAATAGGACAGAAATTTGAGGATGGTGTTGTGGTGGCAACTGTTGGAAAAGGAGACAATTTAA
>CAVKQP010000031.1:0-14617 GCA_963658165.1 Clostridium sp. CAG:302
GTGAAGACTTCTAAACTTCCATTCAATAAGGTTTCTTATCCCGAACTGGGGTAGTTTCTGTATGTTCTTAATGTTTCTATGTGCAAAGGTATGTCAAATCCTTGACGCTACCAATAGGGAAACACTAATAGTTCGTAGGGTTTTTCCTAAAAAGAATAAATCTTTACTCCCTTTTCCGATTTTATTGATTAACTTTGCACACATAAGAAATACATAAGTACACACACATAAAACACAAATGAGAACTGTATACGATTTCTCTGTAAAAGACAGAAAAGGTAAAGAAGTATCATTGAAAGAGTATGCCAATGAAGTGCTGCTCATCGTCAATACTGCCACCAAGTGTGGTTTCACTCCACAGTATGAGGAACTCGAGAAACTCTACGAGACCTATCATGCACAGGGATTTGAAGTGCTCGACTTCCCCTGCAACCAGTTTGGCGCACAGGCTCCCGGTACCGACGAGTCCATTCATCAGTTTTGTAAGTTGAACTATGGCACCGAGTTCCCACGTTTCAAGAAGGTGAAAGTTAACGGTCCTGATGCCGATCCCCTCTATAAATTCCTTCAAGAACAGAAGGGCTTTGCGGGTTTCGACCCTGCTCACAAGCTCACACCCGTACTCGAAGAACTCCTTTCTAAGGAAGATGCTGACTACAAAGATAAGGCTGACATCAAGTGGAACTTCACCAAATTCCTCACTAACAAGCGTGGCATGGTCATTGCACGTTTCGAACCCACAGAAAATATCGATAATATCAAGAAGCAGATAGAAGCGCTTCTAGCAGAATAACTCAACGAACATCATGGAAAGAGAACATATTAGCTGCCTCGTTATCGGCAGCGGACCGGCTGGATATACGGCAGCCATCTATGCATCAAGAGCCAATTTGCACCCAGTAGAGTATTGCGGACTCCAGACCGGAGGCCAACTCACTCAGACTACTATGGTAGAAAACTTCCCAGGTTTCCCCACGGGCATAGATGCCAATGAGCTGATGAACAACATGCAGGAGCAGGCTAAGTATTTCGGAACCGACCTGCGCGATGGTGTCATCGTCAAGGCTGACTTCAGCAAAGCACCCTACGTGCTCACCACAGACGAGGGTAAGGAATTAGAAGCCGACACAGTAATCATTGCTACGGGTGCTTCTGCCAAGTATCTCGGACTCGCCGATGAGGAGAAATACAAGGGAGAGGGAGTTTCTGCCTGTGCCACTTGTGATGGTTTCTTCTACCGCAAGAAGGTGGTAGCAGTAGTGGGCGGTGGTGACACAGCCTGTGAAGAGGCTCTCTACTTGGCAGGATTGGCAAAGAAAGTGTATCTGATTGTGCGCAAACCTTTCCTTCGTGCTAGCGACGTGATGCAGAAACGCGTGATGAAAACGGAAAACATCGAGGTGCTCTTCGAGACCAATACGCTCGGCCTCTTTGGCGAGAATGGTGTGGAAGGTGCCCATCTGGTGAAGCGCAAGGGCGAGGCTGACGAAGAGAAGTTTGACATTTCCATCGACGGATTCTTCCTCGGCATCGGTCATAAACCCAATAGCGATGTGTTCAAAGAGTGGGTTGAAACCGACGAACAGGGCTATATCAAGACCGACGGCGTGAGTTCTTGCACCAACATCCCTGGTGTTTTTGCAGCAGGCGACGTGGCTGATCCACACTATCGTCAGGCTATCAATGCTGCTGCCAGCGGTTGTCGTGCAGCCATTGAGGCAGATAAATATTTGAAAAATCTGAAAGATTAATACCTTATATATATAAGAACGTCCCCGCTACAAGCCTTGCCTGTGGCGGGGACGTTCCTTTTTATGGAGTGATGGAAGCTTACATAATCTTGGGCACTTGCTTCAGATACTGTTGTATCTCTTCGTCTGTGATGTCGTAGTTCTGCAAGTCTCCACTCAAATAACTATCGTAAGAAGGCATATCAATGAGCCCATGACCCGACAAGCAGAACAAGATAGTCTTCTTTTCTCCCGTTTCTTTACACTTCAAAGCCTCGCGTATGGTGGCGGCAATGGCGTGGCAACTTTCTGGCGCAGGGATGATTCCTTCGGTGCGAGAGAAGAGTATGCCCGACTGGAAGCTCTCCAACTGAGGAATATCTACGCCGTGCATGTAGCCGTCCTTGAGCAGTTGAGAGACGATCATGCCTGCTCCATGATAGCGCAAACCGCCTGCATGAATGTTGGCAGGCTTGAATTCGTGACCTAGGGTGAACATGGGGAGCAACGGCGTATAGCCTGCCTCGTCACCGAAATCATACTCAAACTTACCGCGTGTCAGCTTCGGACAACTGGAAGGTTCGGCGGCAATGAACTCCGTCTTCTTTCCTTCGAGTATGGTATGGCGCATGAAAGGGAATGCCATACCGCCGAAATTACTGCCTCCGCCGAAGCATGCGATGATCGTATCGGGATATTCTTCAGCCATTTCCATCTGTTTCTCCGCCTCCAAACCGATGACAGTCTGGTGGAGAGCCACATGGTTGAGCACAGAGCCAAGCGTATATTTGCATCCTGGAGTCTGCATAGCGAGTTCCACAGCCTCAGATATGGCGGTGCCAAGTGAGCCTGGATTCATCGGGTCGCGGGTGATAATATTCTTGCCAGCGCGTGTCGACATAGAAGGCGAACCCTCTACCGTGGCACCAAATGTGCGCATTACAATGGAGCGATAAGGCTTTTGCTTCATCGTAATCTTCACTTGATAGACCGCAGCTTCAAGTCCGAAGATCTTGGCAGCGTAGGATAGGGCAGCACCCCACTGTCCTGCGCCAGTCTCTGTAGTCACGTTTTTCACCCCTTCCTGCTTGCAGTAGTAGCACTGCGGAATGGCAGAATTGATTTTATGGGAGCCGAGTGGGTTCACGCTCTCGTTCTTGAAATAGATATGAGCAGGTGTGTCGAGAGCCTTTTCAAGTGCATAGGCACGCACCAAAGGAGTGGAACGATAATAGGTGTATTGGTCTCTCACCTCTTCAGGTATGTCTATCCAAGCATGTTCCGTGTCGAGTTCTTGCTTCGAACATTCCATGTTGAATATCTGTGCCAAGTCTTCCGCCTTCATCGGTTGCTTGGTTTGCGGATTAAGCGGAGGTAGTGGCTTGTTGGGCATATCTGCCTGAATGTTGTACCACTGCTCTGGTATTTGGCTTTCGTCGAGTAAGAAACGCTTCTGTTTTTTCATGTTTTCAGTTGTTTAGAGGATTTGTGCTACAAAAGTAGTGATATTTATCCTCATGTCCAATCTTTTTGATATTAAAGTTGGAAGATAGTTTGTTGTTTGTTATCTTTGCAGAAGCTATAACGTAAACTTACCGTGAAAATTGCATGAACGGCGTATTATAATATAATAAGGTGTAAAAACCAATACTTGAAATAACAATGAAAAAACCAATCAAACTATTAGGCGCATTGTGTCTATTTGCCAGTTTCTCTCAGCCTTCGTGGTCGAAGATAGAGGGGAGTCTTGACCCTGATGCGGTTGTGGCGGCGTGGAGCAACAGTTCCACTTATCCCAAAGTCATCGATATCAACTTTAGTGATCTTGTTTGGCCCGATACATGGAAGGGTACAACGGGGCGTGATTGTCCTTCTTATGCCGAAGGTGGCTATGTGAACCTCGTCAAACAAATAGCCGCAAACCCATCGGGCAATATCACCTATCCCGTGTTGTTCCACAATTGCACGTTTGCTAACAAGAAGTCGGCAGATGGTCATGGTGGTGCTACTGCCGCCTTCTCTCGCCAGTATTATGTGGGAGAGAAGGCGAGTGGCAATGCTACATGGGGCTACAACAACTGGACTGCCTCTGGTCACACGCAGTATCTCGAAGACAATATCACCTATGGCACAGACGGCAAACCCACTTATGGCGAAGCTGGATTTGTGCAGATGTGCCGCGATGCCGCTGTCGACGGTGTGTCGCAACACGGATGGATGGAGATTGACCATATCCCTTACGTGGAGCGAGTGCAATGGTCGTGGTCTTCCACTTCGTGGGGACGTGGCATCAAGTGCGACTATAAGGTAGGCGATGGTGATTGGACCCCCCTCGTATGGATGGGATCTGAATCACAGAAACAAGGCTATACCGTGTTTAGCGACCAGGGTTATTTCATGGAAAACGTCATTGATGCGAGCGACGTGTCGTTGCGCTGGCGTGTGTGGGACGGTGATGATCCTGACAATCCCGTGCTGAAAGCCGATGGTTCAAAAGCCTATCGCGATCAAGGTTATGCACCCTTGGCACAGAAGCAAGCCCCTCGCGTCCATAAGATACAAATCTTTGGCAACGAGATTACTCCCGAACAAGCCACTTATGCCAAGGAACATCCGCTTGCCGATGTGGGCACTATCACCGATCTAGGTGACGATGATCCTAATCAGAAAACGGCTCCTGACGAGAATGCATCCGTAGTGTTGCTCACTGTGGCACAAGACGGAACGGGCAACTACACTAAGATTCAGGATGCCATTGATGCCGTGCCCGATGGGTCGCGCGGCATCATCTATGTGCGCAAGGGTGTGTATGACGAGAACCTATACGCTGGAACCAAAGATGCACACAGCAAGTTTATCAGCCTTATCGGTGAAGGCCGTGACCAAACAATCCTCACCTCAAGTGTGAGCCGCGGGGCTGGCAACGAGAGCAACACCTATCTTGATTGTGCGGCACTCAACGTTTTCACCCCATGTTTCTACGCAGAAAATCTCACCATCCGTAACACTAGCGGCAATGTGGGACAAGCCGAAGCACTCTATACTAATGCTGATGCCCACGTGTTCAATAACTGTACGCTCAGTGGATACCAGGATACTTACAAAGCCAATGTGGGTAACCGAGGCTATTTCTCTAATTGTACCATTGAGGGAGCTACCGATTTCATCTACGACGGAGGCTTAGAATGGTTTGAAGGATGCGAATTGCGCTGTGTGAAGGGTGGCGGTTATATCACCGCTCCTGCCACATCGGGCATGCCGATGACGCGTGTGCTCAATCCTGAACTGAGTCAGACGGCATACTATCCAGGCCTTTTCTTCCGCAATTGCACGGTGACTGCTGCCGACGGAGTCAATGCTGGCGATTACTATTTGGGTCGTCCTTGGGGTGAGAAAAGTGGTTCTATGTTCTTGCAGTGCAAGCTTGGCACACACGTAAATACCCTTGGATGGAAAGCTTGGAACGGCAATGAAGAAGGTTCATCGCTCTATGAATACAAAAACATGAACGCTGATGGCACCCTTGCCGATGTCTCTGGCCGTGCTTCATTCAGCCATCAAGCCACCGATAAGGAGATGGAAGCCTATATGAACCCAGACTTTCTCTTTGGCAAATTCTCAGATGTACCATTCGATTATGCCAAAGTATTGCGTGGTGCAGCTGCTCCGATGAACTTCGTAGTGGCACCTACGGAAATCTCTTGGGAGAGTGATGACATGGCGGCAGGATATGTTGTCTACAAGGATGGCGCCTTCCTTTGCTTCACCGACAAGGCTTCTGTGAGCAAGAACTCCGACGACAATGCTACCTATAGTGTGCGTGCTGTGTCGCGCCAAGGGGTGTTGAGTAAACTTGTGAAGGCTGCCGACGCACAACGACTCAAGGCGTTCCCGACAGCTGAAGGCTTTGGTAAATATGCCACGGGCGGTCGTGGCGGCAAGGTCGTGACGGTGAATAAACTTGCCGATGATGGCAGTGAGGGTACCTTACGTTGGGCTTTCAACCAATACAAAGGCGAACCTATCACCATTGTTTTTGCCGTGAGCGGTAACATAGTGCTTCAGTCGGCACTCCGCATCAACCGTGCCGACTGGACGCTCGCTGGACAAACCGCACCGGGCGAGGGCATCTCGATTATTCGAAACAAGGTGAACTTGGGTGGCTCGGAAAACTTTATCGTGCGCAATGTGCGCTTCCGAGCAGGACAGAAAGATGTAAATGGCGACAAATTGCAAGACCAAGCCTTGGGCGTAGAGAACTGCAACAACTACATCTTCGACCATTGCGTGTTCGGTTGGTCTATGGAAGAGAACATGAACACGCAAGACTGTCATTTCCTTACTGTACAGAACAGCATTGTCCATGAGGGACTTTACAATGCTGGACACACCAAGGGCAACCGTGGTTATGGCACTCAGTGGGGTGGCTCGCCTGCCACCTACTGTCGCAACTTGCTTGCCGACTGTCAGTCGCGCAGCCCCCGCATCAACGGAGCTCGCGGAGAAGACTGTGTGGTGTTTATGGAATATGTGAACAATGTGAACTACAACTTCGGTAAGAGCGGCGGTTGTTATGGTGGAGAAAATACGGCTGCCATCACTTCCTACAATGGTTTGAACTCTGCCCATGAGTGCAACTTCATCGGCAACTACTACAAACCGGGCAACGCATCGAACAAGACAGGCATCGTGTTTGTCAATTCCAGTTATGCTCGCGATGGCGCTACTTCATGGGCACCAGCACAGTGGTATGTGAACGGCAATGTTATTGAGGGTAATGCTTCTGCCAGTGCAGACAACTGGACGGCGATGAGCGCAGAGACCTATTCGCTTAGTCAAATACGTGTGGACGAGCGTATTGTACCCCAACACGCCTACTACAAATATGCCGTGAGCGGTCCTGTGGGTAACTACGACCCCTATCAGTATATGCTCACCGACATTCTTTCTGCCGAGGATGCCTATCAGTATGTGCTTGCACATGCCGGTACGGTGAACCGCGACGTAGTGGAATGTCGTGTGGTAGACGAGGCGCGCACAGGCGTATCGCGCTATGGCGGTGCCACGCTGGGCACCACTTCGGGCATCATCGACACCGAAGCCGATTGCGAAGGATTCGTTGATTTGTCTTCCGATTGGACTGCTCCTGTGGATACCGATGGTGATGGCATGCCCGATGCATGGGAACTCAAACACGGACTCGACCCTAACGTGGCTGATCAAAACAAGGTGAATGGTGAAGGCTATACCGCTCTTGAGGCTTATCTTGCCAGTTTGATGGGCGAAACCATGGCAGATGGATTTGTTACATCCGTTCGCCGAGTTTCCGCTACTGCTCCCACGGTGGGCTACAATCGCATTGCCGACTGCATCACAGTGAGCGATAACGCCTTGGGCGGCATGCTTTATGTCTATGCCACCGACGGTTCGCTTCTCTCCAGCCAGCGCATTGCCCAGTCAAATATGTCGCTTGCTGGCATAGCGCAACGCATAGCCATCGTCAAGGTAGATGGCAGTGGCATGAGTCCAAGGGTAGTGAAGGTGGTGAGATAATCCTCTTTTCCCACCGCAAAATCGTTTTGTTAATTAAGGCGTGCGCCTTGCTGACTATCTTCAGTAAGGCGCACGCTTGTGTTTGGTAGCATCATGGAAAGGGAAAACTCTTGGCGCACCATGCAATAATACGTGTGTGCAAGAGTTATTATATAGGTATCAACGCAAACTTATTTATGCTGATTGTAACAACCTTATTGGTCTATTTCACATTGCTTATGGCTATGAGCCGTTTGTCTTCACGCCAAAGCAACAACGATACATTCTTTCGCGGCAACCGACGGTCGCCATGGTATATGGTGGCATTTGGCATGGTGGGCGCCAGCATCTCGGGCGTTACGTTCGTGTCGGTGCCTGGCATGGTGATGGGTATAGATATGACCTATCTGCAGACGTGCCTCGGTTTCATAGTGGGATACGTGGTGGTAGCATTCGTACTTCTGCCCGTTTACTACCGCATGAATCTGACTACGATATACACCTACCTCGACCGGCGGTTGGGAAGACGTGCCTACAAGACGGGTGCAGCCTTCTTCTTCTTGTCGAAAATGGTAGGCGCCGCCGTGCGGTTCTATGTGGTGTGTATCATTCTGCAGCGATTTGTGCTTGAGGCATTCGGCGTTCCTTTTGCGCTGACTGTGGTGGTGATGGTGGCGTTGATATGGCTTTACACGCGTCGTGGTGGCATTAAGACACTGGTGTGGACCGATACGTTTCAGACGTTGTGCATGTTCATGGCCTTGATACTCATCATAGTCGGAGTGGCGGGTGCTTTGCATCTTAACTTCTCAGGCACGCTGCATGCAATTGCTAGCGACAGTCATAGTCGCCTATTCGTGTTTGACGATTGGATGTCGAGGCAGAATTTCTGGAAACAGTTCCTCAGTGGCATCTTCATAGTCGTGGTGATGACGGGCTTGGATCAGGACATGATGCAGAAAAACCTGACTTGTCGCACCCTGCGTGAGGCGCAGAAAGACATGTGCTCCTACGGACTTGCTTTTTTTCCTGCCAACCTTTTGTTCCTTTCCTTGGGTGTGTTGTTGATGCAACTGGCGCAACAACAAGGTGTCGCATTGCCTGCAGAGAGTGACGATCTCGTAACCATGTTTGCAGCTACAGGGCGGTTGGGCAGTGCAGTCGTCGTGTTTTTCACTGTGGGCATCGTGGCTTCATCGTTCTCCAGTGCCGACTCCGCCCTGACAGCCCTTACTACAAGTTTCTGTGTAGACATTTGCGGCCGTGGCGATGATGAGCGTCTTCGTCGCCGTACTCACTTGTTTGTTGCCATTGTCTTTGTGGTGTTCATCCTGCTGTTCCGTCTTGTCAACTCCACCAGTGTCATTGATGCCGTCTATACCTTGTGCTCCTACACCTACGGACCACTACTTGGCTTGTTCGCTTTCGGCTTACTTACCCATCGTGGGGTAGGCGACCGTTGGGTTCCGTGGATATGTGTGGCATCACCCGTTTTGTGTCTGGTGCTCGATGAAGTGACCAAAAACTTCACGGATTATCGGTTTGGCTACGAACTGCTCATGCTCAACGGACTGCTTACCTTCGGCGGATTGTGGTTGAGTAAAGGGAAGTAATGCCCCACCGTCCTCTCTTTGTCTATCTTTTTAAGCGAAGACTGTTGAGCACTACGCTCACGCTTGACAGTGCCATCAAGGCGCTGCTCCACATCGGAGTGATCTGGAAATCGCTGCCGAAAAGCATGGGCACACCTGCAGCCAGGGGAATGCAGATGGTGTTGTAGGCAAAAGCCCAAAACAGATTTTGGCGTATTGTTTTCACTGTTCGGCGCGATAGCTTGATGGCATCGGGAATGCGACGTAGGTCATTACCCATCAGTGTCACCTGCGCCACGTCCATTGCGATGTCCGTACCGTCACCGATGGCGATGCTTACATCGGCCAATGCCAGTGCTTGCGAGTCGTTGATGCCGTCGCCAACCATCGCCACGTGACGACCTTCTGCCTGTAACTTTGCCACCAAGTCTTCCTTGTCTTGTGGTAAGACGCTACTTTGGTAATGTGCAATTCCTGCTTTCTCCGCCCAGTAGTGCGCCGCTTCCTCCTTATCACCGCTCATCATGTAGACACTGATGCCCATTTCTTGCAGTTGCTTCATGGCTTCTTGGGCATGAGGTTTGAGCGTTTCTCGTTCCTCCAAACTGAGATGGTCAGCTTGGGTGAAGTCCACCTGTTTATTGGGAATGGTCAGTGTGCCGGTCTTGTCAATGACGATTGCATCGACGCGGTGCATGTTTTCGAGTGCTACGGCATCCTTGATGAGCACATTTATTTGCGCTGCCTTGCCCATTCCCACCATGAGTGCCGTAGGGGTGGCGAGTCCCATGGCGCACGGACAGGCAATGACCAAAACAGATACTGCCGATACCACGGCACGCGGTAGCACGGTCATGCCACCGCAAAGAAGCCATATGCAAAGGGTGAGCAATGCCGCCAACATCACTGTCGGTACGAAAACCAAGGCGATGCGGTCTACCACTCGTTGCACGGGAGCCTTGGAACCTTGTGCTTCCTGTACCATGCGGATGATGTTTGAGAGCATGGTCTCCTTACCCACCTTGTCGGCACGAAACTTCAAGACGCCCTTTTTCACCATCGTTCCTGCCAATACTCGGTCACTTACTGTGCGTTTCACGGGGGTCGGTTCACCGCTAATCATGCTCTCGTCTATATAGGTTTCGCCCTCGCGCACGGTTCCGTCGACGGGTATTTTCTCACCTTCACGCACCTCTACCACGTCTCCTTTTTCCAACGAAGCGATGGCTACATCCACGTATCCGTCAGTGGAGACCAGTCGTGCCTGCTTGGGTGTTAAGCCCATCAGCCGCTTGATGGCGGAGGCGGTGGCGTGTTTGGCACGTTCTTCGAGCAGTCTTCCGGTGAGCACAAAGGTGATGATCATCACGGAAGCGTCATAATAGGTGTGTGAAACAATGCCGTAGCGGTCCCAGAAAGCGTTGCCCCAAAAGGTGTTGAACACGCTGAAGAGGAATGCCACACCCGTACTCATTGCCACAAGCGTGTCCATAGAGGCAGAGTGGTGCAGCAGTTGCCGCCAAGCATTTGTGAAGAACTGGCGTCCGCACCATGCCATATTGAATAGGGCGAGGAGCAACATGGTCTGGTCGGCAGCTTGTTGATTGCCCACGTTCACCCATCCCATGCATACGCACATGGTCAGTATGGCGAACGCCCATGAGCCTGCCACCTTGCGTTGGAGTTGTCGGAGCGCTTGCTGCTCGATGCCCTCCACGTCTTCCGTATCGTCAATCACCAAGTCATAGCCAGCATCTTGCACCTTGCGTTTCATCGTTTCAAGAGTCACCACGGCAGGGTTGTATTCCACCAGAGCAGAGCGGCCTGGCAGACTGACGGCAACTTTCTTCACACCATCTATGTGTTGCATCACTTGTTCCACCTTGGCAGAGCAGGCGGCACACCCCATGCCAAGCACGGGTATATTCTTTTGGGTTGTTTCCATGTCTGTTTCCGTAATTGTGTTGCAAAGTTACATCGTTTCGCCGACTCACACCTTATAATATTATGGATAAAGTTTATGAAACGACAATCGGGGGAGCCGTACCTTGCAGACGACTCCCCCGATGTGTATAAAGAGCGAATAAGTCTATTCTTACTTCTTGATATTATTGCTGTCCTTTTGACTTTTACCGGATAGCAATAATTATGTTTAGACAAATCGAACAACCAATAGAAACAAAAAGAGCCGTATCGCATTCCTCTACAGATTGGCGATACGGCTCTTGAACTATGGCTTGTGCAAGGTTAGCTAACCTTGTTTAGTTTCTTGATAATAGAGAAGATGAACAGCGCAGCGAGCAGACAGATGACCATCAGTGTGCCCCAAACGACTGGCAGTGGCATGTCCCACATGTGGCCAGGGATAGACACGAGCTTGTTGCCGAGGGCAGTAGCCACGAACCAACCGCCCATCATCATGCCTTTATACTTGGCTGGAGCCACCTTGGTAACGAAAGAAATGCCGATAGGCGACAAGAGTAGTTCGGCGAAAGTGAGGATGAGATAGGTGCCTACAAGCAGGTTGGGGTTCATGTCGTACACGTGTTCGGGGTGGTGAGTGGCGGGGAGACCGATGCTGCAGAGCGTCATCAGCAGGTAGGCGCAAGCGGCTACGAGCATGCCAAGTCCAATCTTGACAGGAGCCTTGGGCTCTTTCCCTTTGCGTGCGAGCCAGCCGAAGAGGGCGATGCTCACGGGAGTAAGGGCTACCACGAAGCAGGGATTGAACTGCTGGAAGATGGGTGCATCGATGGTTACTACATTGTTGCCAGTCTTCATATAGGTGAAGACGAGGATGGCAACGGGCACCACGATGAGGGCGGCATTGATGATTTTCGATTTAGCCGAACTGCTTCCTGACAACAGACCGCAGATGCCAAACACGATGAAGATGCCCCACACGAGGTTGATCACGCTGAACTCCATGCCGATGATGCCCGTTGCAGAGCGGGCGGTGAACTCGTCGGCGAACCATGTGAGGGTGAGACCATTCTGGTGGAAAGCCATCCAGAAGAAGATGACCACGGCAAAGACCAGTGTCAAGCAGATGATGCGCTCCTTGGTTTCGGCTGGGCTCATCTCTTCCACTTGCTCTTTCTTGGTGTCGTTGTTGCTGTTCTTGTCAGCCGAAAGCACCTGCTTATAGGTGGAGCGACCGAAGAAATAGATCAGAATAGACACGATGACCGACACGCAAGCCACCATGAAGGCGAAGTGATAGGAGTCTGCCTTGGAGTAGTGGAGGGTGGTTTGTGCCCATGTCATGATTTTCGTCGCTGCCGTAGGGGCAAAGAGCGCGCCGATGTTGATGGCCATATAGAACAACGAAAAGCCGGAATCTCGTTGGCTTGCATATTTCTCGTTGTTATAGAGGTCGCCCACCATCACTTGCAAGTTGCCCTTGAAGAGTCCTGTGCCAAGGCTCACGAGCAGTAGGGCAGCGCCCATGGCTGCAACGGCAACAGTGTCTTTGCCCAACGGAATGGACAAGAACAGATAGCCCAGGAACATGATAAGGATGCCGATGATAACCATCTTGTTGTAGCCCCACTTGTCGGCAGCCATGCCACCAAACAGAGGAAGAAAATAGACGGCGGTGAGAAACCACGTGTAGATTTCCGATGCAGTGCCCGCATCAAACCCGAAGTTTTCACCTAAAAAGAGCGCAAACACGGCGAGCATGGTATAGTAGCCAAATCGCTCTCCCGTGTTGGCGAGTGCTAAGGTCCACAGACCTTTCGGTTGATTTTCAAACATATGTATTGAGTTTTATGGTTTATGCTTATTCTTTAGTCTTCATCAAGTCGAAGAGATAGCTGAGTTTCACGGTGACAGTGCCGTGGTTCGACTTGCCGAAATAGTCTTTCTTGGAGTTGCCGTAGATGTTGGCCAACCCGTAATAGTATCGTCCTTCCAGTAGAAAGTGGCCTACCTTGGGGAGACTCAGCTCCAGTCCCAATCCGGCAGCGATGCCGTAGTCTATCTTTTTCTCCACAGGCATGGTCTCTTGGGCGGTGATCGTGTTGGAACGGTCGGCAGTGTTAGGGGCATCAAGTAGGTAGTTGGCTTTGGTCGACTCGTTCAAGAAGAGGCCGAACTGAGGACCTGCTTGAAAGAAAAACTGCACACCTTTTTGTTCTCTACCCCAAGCCAAATGGGCGAAGATGGGTATCTGCACATAGTTCAGAGTGCGTTGGTATTCTTCTGCCAAGCTGGTTTGCGGGTTGATTACGGGTTGGTTTTCAGCGGTCAGAATCTTTTGCTTCCATCCCAACTGAGCATAGTTCACCTCGGCATAGATGGAGCAAATGGTGCTGAAATACTTCTCGCAGACATAGCGAACGGACAATCCGCCCGTGATGCCACCGCATTGCTTTTGTGGCACCTTGGGGTCGAAGCCCACCGAATTCATCACATAGCCACCATTCACACCTACTGCAAGGTCGTTGCGGTGGCTACCTATTTGGGCGCACACCCTTGTGCCGACCGTTAGCAACAGGCAGAGGACGATGGACCGGAAGATGGTTTTCTTGTGTTTCATGCGTCAGAATTAATAGTTGACCGACTCGATGACACCCGAGCGTGTGTAGTGCACGAGCATGAAACTCTCGTTCTGATAGCCTCCCTTGCCCACTTTCTTGAAGTGGAGCGGTGTCTGAAGCGCCTTGTAACTCACCGTTCCTTTGGCGCCAGTGAAGTTCTTCCCTTGGTCATGGTAGCCTCGCAAGAAGAACATGGCTTGGTCGTAGCCCGTGAGCGCGAAGCGAGGAAGAGACTCCATCATGTCGCCCTTGAACCACGTGCGGTAGTTGGTCACAATGGTGCGCGTGTCTTTCAGACCGCCATTGTAGTAGAAGGTGGAGGGGATATAGGTGTCGTATTTGAAGAAATTCTGCAAGTCATACTTCTCATACATGAGCCATTCGGTGTATCCGAATAGCGATATGCTAACGCCAGAGAGTTTCGCCAGTTTGGCAAAAGCGGCATTCAACTGTGGTGAACGACCGGTGTTGAGCACCACCACGTTGGGTTTCGTCGTACTGAAAGCCTTGGCAAACATGGCTTCGGAGGAGTTCAGATTGGTGATGCTGTGGCTGATGCCCTTGGCTTCGAGCTGCTTGCGCAGCGGGAAGGTGAAGGTTCCTTTATCGCTATTGGCATCGTTGCAATCGATAAACACGGCGTGGTATTGTGAGAAACGGTCGATGAAGGCCCGGATAGCACTCTCGGTCAATTGAGCTTGGGGCTGATATACCTGGAAGATGTTGGGGTTTTGCGCTACGTCGTTGCCCGTGATGGAGAACGGAATGACCATCTTGATGCCGTATGCCTTGCAGAAATCTGCCAAAGGAGTGACCATTGACGAATAGAGCGGACCGAAAATAAGTTGGCATTTGTTGGCTCCCTCTTGCAAGAGAAAACTTCTGATGTCGGCATCTTGGGGCACATTCCACGCTTTCACATCGATGTTGTAGCCCTGCAGACGCAGCTGGTCGAAGGCGAGCAACATGCCTCGGTAGTATTCCACCATGCGGCGTCCATCTCCGTCAACGTTGTGCAAAGGCAACATCACACCCACTCGGATGGCGTTGGCAATGGGGGTAGATGCTTTCGTGTGGGTGGCAGACGATGCCGATGAGGCAGTTTCTGTCTTCGACTGTGACTGATTAGAAGGGTAGGGGATGAAGATATAGTCGTCTTTCTTCAACTCGTAGCCCGGCTTGTTCATGTCGGGATTGGCTTTGATAAGCTCTTCTATCG
>CAVKQP010000032.1:0-13991 GCA_963658165.1 Clostridium sp. CAG:302
AACTGCTCGTAAGAAGGATTGTGAGCGATTACAGTAGCACCTGTAATACCATACTTTGTTAAATCTAACTTTGCCATTTTGCTTTAAATGTATTAAGTTGTGAATATTTCTTCGTTTCCTAAATCGCCGCAAAGGTAAGAAAAAAAACAAGTACGGCAAAGATTTGCTTGGCAAAATCATTTTCCTATAGCGCTTTTTAGGTTAAAGTTGTTTAAACAAAATACGTTTCCGTTACGTTTGTAAATCAGACATTACATTTGTTTTCCATTGTGTCTGAATACAACAACAAAAAAGGTATCCATTCTTTTCCTATACTCGGGAAATAGCATTAACTTTGCATAAAAATCACTATGAATATCATTAACTTCTCCGAAACCGACTCTATCATGGGTCAGTATATGTCGGAAATCCGTGACGTGAACTACCAGCAGAATAGGCTCCTATTTCGTAACAATATCATGCGCATAGGTGAAATGGAAGCGTTCGAAATCAGCAAGACGCTCTCTTTCGTAAAGAAGCAAGTGCAGACCCCACTCGGCGTGAGCGAAGTGCGTGTGCCTGAGGATGATGTGGTGATAGCGACCATATTCCGTGCGGGCTTGCCATTCCATACTGGATTTCTCAATGTCTTCGATCGGGCAGGCAACGCTTTCGTGAGTGCCTATCGCGCTTATACTGACGATGCACATACAGAGGTGGGCATTCATGTGGAATATCTCGCCACGCCCAACCTCGATGGTAAGACGCTTATTATCGTTGACCCGATGTTGGCTACGGGAGGTTCTATGGAATTGGGCTATAAGGCATTTCTCACCAAGGGCACTCCCAAGCACGTGCATGTGGCTTGCGTGATTGCTACTCCCGAGGGAATCGATCACGTGAAAAAAACATTCCCGCAAGATACGACAACGATATGGTGCGGAGCTATCGATCCCGGCATGAACGAGCATAAATATATTGTTCCGGGATTCGGGGATGCAGGTGATCTCTGCTACGGTGAAAAACTGTAGAAGTGATGGATATTACGGCAGACGAACTTTTTGACAGAATCCTTGACATTATAGGCAAGGAGAAGGAGACGATCGTGAACAGGATGATGCATGACACACTTGTGCTCGCCTGTCATGAAGCAGTGAAGGACTCGAAGCAGGCTTTCGGCAACTTGTTTTCGCAGGTAGATTATCTTTGCAAGGTTCACCACATCCCTACTCGCGATGTGATAGCTATTCAGCAAATGCGTCGGCATTCAAATCATTCCTTGCCTTTGACTCATGAAGACTTGATGTATGATGTGCGGGCTTTATGTGTGTTTGTTTCCAAGATATTCTCTGTCGCCATACCTAGTCGACTTGTTGGCAAGATTCCTGTAGAGCCACGTTCCTTTATGGGACTTGGGCCAGTGGATGTACATCGTCTGCGTTGCATCGTTAGAGTGGTAGAGATGCCCTATGTATGGGTTGATATTGACCAAGATGGTGGCGATAGTGTTCGGGTAGATTGCACGGCTGAGCATTTTTCCTATCTATCCAATATTCTGAAACAAGGCATGCAACTGAATCTGCTCGACTGCCATGTTGACAAGTCTGATGCAGATCATCCCGTAATCATACCTTCTTTTATTATTGTAGAACCCGACTACTTGCTTGATATTAGTAGTTTGGCCGCCTGCTTTACGGATTTTGGCCATCATCCTTTGTTGTTCTTACTCAATCAGTTGAAGCCAAAAGCCAACACCCAACCTATCTTGCTCGGAAACTTCGCGGGTAGTGCACTCGATGACATCGTGAACTGTTCGCAGCGTGAAGACTATTCGCTTGCAGACACGCTCCGCAACAATTTCCATGAGAAAGCGCTCGAATTTAGTTCGTGCACACGCTTTGATGGTAGGAAATTCAAGGACGATGCAGTGGCTCAGGTGGCAAATCTCAAGCAGACTGTCGACGAACTGTTCAAGCATTATGATCAACATAAAGCCATCTTAGAACCTTCTTTCGTCTGTGAAAGTCTTGGCATTCAAGGGCGTGTCGACCTGATGACCACCGATATGGAATTGCTGGTGGAGCAGAAGTCAGGTAAGAATTGGAATATCGAGCGACAACAACAAAACCCTTATGGCAGTAGGCAATTGGAAAATCACTATGTTCAATTATTGCTCTATTATGGTGTGTTGCGTTACAACTTTCGTTTGAGCAACAATCGGGTGGATATCCGTTTGCTCTATTCTAAATATCCTCCTGCTCAAGGACTGATGGTCGTGTCTTTCTATCAGCAGCTCTTCCGTGAAGCTATCAAATTTCGCAACCAAGTGGTGGCACTTGACTTCTGGATTGGACACAATGGGTTGGAGCGCATTCTTCCGCATTTCACGCCTCAAACGCTCAATGTCAATCTGGCAGACAATGCTTTTTATCACAACTTCATCTTGCCTGAGCAAACGCGTCTCACTGCTCCGCTTCATAACCTGACGCCTTTGGAACGGAGTTATTTCTGCCGTATGTATGCCTTTGTCAATATGGAGCAGATTATTAGTAAGGTAGGCAAAAGCGACGGACATTCGTTCAATGGTGCTGATGCTTGGAATGTTCCGTTGGCAGAAAAACGAGAGAGCGGAAACATCTATGTCGGGTTGACTATTACCGACAAATGTCGCAGCACGGATTATAACGGCTACGACACTGTGACGCTTGCCGTACCAGAACAAGGAGAAGACTTCTTGCCCAATTTTAGGCAAGGCGACATGGTATATCTTTATAGCTACAAGAAACGTGAAGAACCCGACATGCGCCATGCCATTCTCTTCAAGTGCTATCTCACTGAAATACATCAAAACAGCCTTACGGTGCATCTTTGCGACGGACTGCAGAATCCCGATATCTTGGAGGATGGTCTCCCCTATGCCATCGAAGCGTGTCGTAGCAATATGGGAACTTCCGCTTTCGGATCGCTCTACCAGTTTATCACAGCAGGTCAATCGCGTAAAACCTTACTTTTAGGGCAACGTGCGCCACAGTGCGATGCATGCCTATCGCTTTCACGAATCTATAATCCTGACTACGACGATGTGATTTTGCATGCCAAACAAGCTCGCGACTACTATCTACTCGTTGGCCCTCCGGGCACGGGCAAAACCTCGATGGCGTTGCGTTTTATGGTCGAGGAAGAACTCACCCAATCCGATAGCTCGCTTCTGTTAATGGCCTATACCAACCGAGCTGTCGATGAAATCTGCGAGATGCTCACCGATGCGGGCATTGATTATATAAGAATAGGTGGAGAGTATAGTTGTGCTTCCCATTTCCGTAACCATCTTCTCTCTAAGGTTACTGACGGAATGATGCACTTGACCGATATCCAGGAAATGATCAAGCTGTCACGAGTTGTGGTAGGCACTACCGCAACGATGTTGTCACGTCAATACTTGTTCAATATCAAGCATTTCTCGCTTGCAGTCATTGATGAGGCGAGTCAGATATTGGAGCCTGATCTTGTTGGATTGCTTTGTGCACATCATGAAGACAATCCTGATGATTTCGCCATTCGTCGCTTTGTGCTCATTGGCGACTACAAACAGTTGCCCGCCGTAGTGCAGCAGAGTGAGGTTTCATCGATGGTCACCGACCCATTGCTACGCGGCATACATCTTGACAATTGCCGCAACTCGCTTTTCGAACGACTGATTAAGACTGAACGTGCTGCAGGTCGTTCTTGTTTCATCGGCACGCTTCGTAAGCAGGGACGCATGCATCCCGAAGTGGCGGAATATCCCAACCAGATGTTCTATCAGCGTGAGCGTCTGCAACCCGTACCATGTCCCCACCAGCTAGAGAATGAACTTCCCTATGTGGTCAAGTCGATGGACAAGATGGATGAGATGCTGAAGAACCACCGCATGATCTATGTAGAAAGTCCCTTTTGCAAGCGTCCCAACCTCTCGGAAAAAGTTAATCCTGCTGAGGCGGAAATTGTGGCAGACGTGGTCCAACGCATCTATCGCTTCTATGGCGACCGTTTTGATGCCGATAAGAGTGTAGGTGTCATTGTTCCCTATCGCAACCAAATAGCCATGATACGCAATCGGTTGGAGCAGACGGGCATTGACGTTCTTGCCGATATTACCATTGACACGGTGGAACGTTATCAAGGATCACAACGAGATGTTATTGTCTATTCGTTCACAGTGCAAAACCACTATCAGTTGGAATTCTTGGCAGGTAATCGTTTTGAGGAAGACGGTCACATCATTGACCGAAAACTAAATGTGGCGATTACCCGTGCGCGCAAGCAAATGATACTCACAGGTAATCGCCACATCCTCGCTGCCGACCCCATCTTCGGCGGCCTTATAGCATATGTGGAAGAACGAGGTGGCGTATATAGGCAGTCATAGTCATTATTTGCCAGAGAAGAGCTGGTCGAGATATTCGTAGAACGAAGGATCTTCGCCAATCACAATTTTGGCAATCTTCCCTTGTGGATCAATAACAATCTTGGTGGGGAAACCTTGTATGCCATAATTATCGCTCACGTTTTGGGTCTCTTTGCTTTGGCGCACGTGTTTCCAAGGCAACTGGTGCTTTTCCACGGCTGCCTTCCACTTTTCAGGTGTGTCCTCACAGTCCACGCCAAGAATTTCAAACTTACCATTATACTTTTCATAGTATTTCTTCATCTCTGGCATACCCTTGATGCACCATCCGCACCATGAGCCCCAGAAGTCAAGTATCACATATTTTCCACGCAGTGTAGATAGTGTGAGCGGTTTCCCATTAAGGTCTGGCAAGGTGAAATCTTGTGCCATCGTGCCCTCTACCACCTTCTCTGCAGCAGCTTTGCGCTTGGCTTGCGCTTCATATGCCTTAGCTACGGTTTTCCATAGACCTGCCATTCTGCCTTCGCGCACGGCTGGAGAGAAAAGGTTAACGGCCTTTTTCAGGTTGTCATAGTCAAGGTCTGTCACAAGAACCATGGCTGCCTCTTGATTGGGATGAGCTTTGATGTAGGCAAGTACGTTGTCTGTATAGACCTTGCGCACAGAATCTCTATTTTCTTGGGGGATGTTTTTCAGTGGTGCGGTCACGCATTCTTGTGCTTCGTTCATCTCCTCATAAATTTTTGCACCACTCACCTTGAAATCGCCTAAGGCTCCTGTGAATGTCACGTTCTCGCCAGGGACCAGTGTGCAATAGGCAACTTTGATATCTGTTGGATCGCCAGCTTGGATTTTCTTTAAGTCCATAATCACTAACGAAGCGGGGTGTACCACCTGGATGGAAAATTCAAACTTGCCGTTTTTCACTGGGATTACACCTTTCGTCCGTGGACTGTCCTCGTTTGCATCATCCAAATTGTAGAGCAAGGAGTCACCCAGTCCTTCAAGTTGTCCGCTTACTTGGGTTTCCACCGATTGCGCACAAGCAGAAAGTGTCGCAGTCACTATTGCCAAGAGAATTGCTAATTTTTTCATTTGTTCTTTGTCTATAAAATTAATGTGATTATACTAAAGACTCTTCTGAGGGCAAAAGGGGTATGTGTGAGCATGAAAAATTAAACAAGTGTAACGAATAATTACGTTTTACAACAAAATAGTCAACAATTGCTTGATCGAAGTGTACTCGTGTCGGAAAAGTTATCAAAAGACTTTTTATGTGAAAAAGAGATAAATGACGTACCCCAAAATGCATTTAGGGAGTCTTATATATGAAGTGCATCCTTAAGAAGTGTACTTTAGAAAAGAGAAATCACAAAACAAAAGAAGAAAATGAAGAAAGGAATTTATTCCGCAGCTTTTGCTGCAGTCATGATGATGACAGCAGGTAACGTCAATGCGCAAGTCAAAATCTCAGGTAAGCTCGATGGTCTTAAAGGTGACAAAATCATCATTGCTTATGGAACAGCGGAAGGTATAAAGCAAGATACCTTGAGCTTGAAGGATGGACAATTTGAATATACCGATGCCAACAAGAAGGCGTTGGCTAACTATTATGTGATGGTTCCTGGCGATAGAGGTTCCTATATGCAGTTGTTCGCCATGCCTGGCCAAGAACTGAAGTTGTGGGGTAGCATGGAGAACTATCACTTTGGTGGTTCACCACTCTACGATCAGGTGAATGCCATCTGCGATCAGACAGATCCTATCATCATGAAGCGTAGCAACTTGATGAATGAATATTATAGCAAAGTTAAAGAATTGAAGACCGATGCAGAGAAGGACAAGTTTACAGCGGAGACTCAATCTAAACTTGATAGCGTGAACAAAGAGATGCAAGACTTTGCCATGAACTACATCAAAGCACATGCCAATGACGAGGCTTCTTGCTATTTGGTTCCGATGTGTGAAGATGTGAACGAAGCCATCAATATGCTGACACCAGCCGTACAGAATAGTGCATTTGCTGAATATTACAAGCCTGCTAAGATAAGGGCAGAAAAAATGGCCAAGCAGAAGGAAAACGAAAAGAAAACAGCTGAAGGAACAATGGCTCCCGACTTCACACTGAAAGATCTCAATGGAAAGGACTTCAAACTCTCAAGTCTGCGTGGCAAGTATGTGTTGCTAGACTTCTGGGGCTCATGGTGCGGATGGTGCATCAAGGCATTGCCAAACATGAAGGAGTGCTACAACAAAAATAGCAAGAACGGCAAGTTTGAGATTGTGAGCATTGACTGCAATGACACAGAGGCTAAATGGAAGGCTGCCGTGAAGCAACACGACATGACATGGACTCAGGTGAAGAATGAAGATGCTGATGCCATACCTACTAAGTTTGGTGTATCCGGTTTCCCAACCTTCATCCTCATCTCTCCAGAAGGCAAAATTGTAAAACGTTATGTGGGTTCAGACCCAGAAATGTATAAATATATAGACTCTCTCTCTCTTTAAGATAGAATTTTTCAAGTAAAGTCAAGCCACTCAGCAGGTGATCTGTAGAGTGGCTTTTTCTATGCCTATGGGTCAACAAAATAGGGCATAACCTTTGTGTTATCAACCATTTGCACTAATTTTGCAGAAAATAGGAACAAAACGTATTCATGACAACGGCAAATATCGAACGTGACAACAGACTGTTGGATAGATTGAAAGGAGGTGACGAAGATGCACTAAAAGAAATCTTCGACATCTACTATGAGCCGTTGTGTATCTATTCGGTGCAGTTCACCGAGCGTCAACTAGAGTCGGAAGACATTGTGCAAGACCTCTTCATCAACATTTGGGAGAAGCAGCTTTATCAAGGCATCAGTCATTTGGCTATGTATTTATTCTATGCCGTGAGGAACAAGAGCATTGCATACGCTAAGAAGCAAGGTCTATATGAAGATATTGAAGGCCTGGAGGAGTCTGCCTATGCCTCTTGGGAAGAGGATTTCTCAGAAGAGGCAATTGCAGAGAAACGCAACAAACTGCATGCCTCCTTGCGTCAATTGTCACCTAAGGAGTATGAGGTGCTCACGGAAATCATTATTCACGACAAGCGTTATAAGCAGGTGGCAGAAGAGATGCACATCTCGGTAAACACCGTCAAAACCCACCTCCGACGTGCCATGAAAGTACTCCGCAAGGATGGTGCTCTTCTATTACTACCATTTTTTTAGACATTTATTTTGTTTATTTGTCACCCATATCTTCATAATGCCACTCTTATGGGTAAAAGAGAGACATTATGGAAACAAGGATAATATCTTTATTGAAGAAATATATAGAAAGGAATGTTTCGTCTGAGGAGCTGGAGGAAATAAGGACTTTCATGCGGCAATCGGACCAAAACAGGGATATTGTACGTACCTTTTTATCACTTCACAAAACTGAGATTCAAGCCGATTTCCTTTCGCGTATAGACAAAGGCGAAGGTTGGAATCGCGTGAAAACCCGTATCGCAGCACGTAAACGCAGACGTATTACTATGTGGGCGGCAGCGGTTGCAGCCTCTATAGTGGTGGTTTTGTCTGCCACGATGATTTATATTCATAACTTAGACCAGTCTGCTACAACGTTGGCAGCAGTGATGCAAACCGATGCGCAAAATCGGGCTGTCATCATGCTGACAGATGGTGAGGGCATTGAACTAGACGGCAAACAGACATCGCAGTTGAAGGATGAAAGTGGCAACGTGGTTTGTGAGAACAAGAACGGGAAAATTGTATATTATAAATCCAGTCCTCGCCCTATATATAATAAGGTGAGCGTCATGGAGGGAAGCACCTATAAGATAGCACTTAGTGATGGCACGGAAATCACGCTCGCATCGGGTTCTGAAATCGTTTACCCCATTGGAGGGAGTAAGCGCGATGTGAAACTGAAGGGCGAAGCGTTGTTCGATGTGCATCATGACGAGCAGAAACCATTTACTGTGGAATGTCCCAATGGCGTGAAAGTGACTGTGCTTGGCACTAAATTCAATGTGTCTGCGCAGGATGGAAAACCAGTTGCAGTCACCGTAGAGACTGGTAAAGTGGGCGTTACCACAAATGGCAACACTCTTTTTCTCAACAATGGCGAGCAGGCCGTGTTTGGAAATGGTGTGGAAGCGCAGGTGCAGAAGGTTGACGCCAAACTATACACATCTTGGGCAAGTGGCATCTATGAGTTTAACGATGTGCCCATGTCGGTCATCGTCAACCAATTGTCATTGTGGTATGGGGTCAATTTTGAGTTCGCTTCACCTCGCATCAAAGAGCGTAAGTTTACAGGAGCCCTTCTCCGCGATGAGAAACTGGGCTACACACTCGGCTTGCTGAAAGAAGTATCAAATTTGAAATTCAGCATGAACGGTGATAAAATAGTGATTGAATAGATATATGTTCATTAATTAACCATAAATGTTTATGAAGAGAGAGACAAACACAAAGGGTTTGCGACGGGGAAGCTGGAGCGTACGGCTCGCTTCGCTCGCCATCTTGTTTGCCTTTGCCGTGCATGCTATAGCGGCAAGTGCAAACGGTAACATTACCATCAAAAAGAACAGCATTAGTGTGAAAGACGCCTTTGCCGCCGTAAAGCAGCAAGCCAAGGTGTTCGTAATGTATGAAAGCAACACCGTTAACGAGAGTCAGCTGATAGACTTGAATTTCAGCAATGCGTCCTTGCAGATGGTGCTGGGAGACATTTGTGCCAAGGCAGGACTGAACTATGAAATCAAAGGACAGTATGTCTTGGTGACTCGACAGAACAAAAAGACCAAGGACTCTGCAGCAGGAAACCGTGTGAGCGGACGCGTCATCGATGAGACAGGTGAACCTTTGGTGGGTGCCACGGTAGTCGTGGTAGGCAAGAATGCGGGCGCAGTGACCGACAACAATGGCTATTACAACGTTAAAGCTAGCAATGGCGACAAGTTGCGGTTCAGCTATGTCGGCATGAAGAACATCGAACGTAGTGTAGGCACAGCCTCTACGGTCAACGTAGCGTTTGACAGTCGCTCACATAATTTGCAGGAAGTGGAAGTGGTTTCTACGGGTTATCAGTCTTTGCCCAAAGACCGCGCCACAGGTTCTTTTGCCGTTGTCAGTGCAGAGGAGCTGAAGAAAGTGCCCACACCCAACGTGGTGCAGCGGCTTGAAGGCCAGGTTGCTGGTATGAAAGTAGATGTGCTGGCAGGCGACAAGACGTTTGATTATACCAACACCTTGCAGAGTGCCAATTCGTCTACACGCACGATGGGTGCTGTAGACTGGAGCTGGGGTGTGCGTGGTGTCAACACCTTGAGTGGTGAATCCATGCCTCTGCTAGTGGTTGACGGCGTGATTACCGACTTCGATATTTCCAACATCGATCCCAACAACATCGATAATATCACTGTGCTCAAGGACGCTGCGGCAGCCTCTATTTGGGGTTCGCGTGCTGCCAATGGTGTGATTGTCGTGTCGACCAAGAAGGGACAGAATGGACAAAAACCACAAATTGCTGTATCTGCTACTTGGACTACACAAGACAAACCAGACTTGGGCTATCTTAACGAGATGACTTCGGCACAAGTGCTTGACTATGAAAAGGAAATTGTAGACAAGGGTTATCTTTATCAGAGTTCTCCAACGACATACTTTGGAGCAACTGCCTATTATAATGAAGGTGTGCGTTTAGCAATGGATCTGAAGTATGGCAACATCTTGCAGGAGCAGTATGATGCCCGTGTAGGTGAACTGAGTGCTATCAATAACCACAATCAGATCAACAAGTACTTCATGCAGCGTGCCAACTCGCAACAGTATAGTGCTTCTGTGAGCGGTGGCGGCAACAATTCTTCTTACTTCTATTCTGCGTCTTATTCCAAGGAAAATCCATATACCAAGGGAAATTCCGGTTCGCGTTTGGCGTTGAATCTTAGTAATTCTTGGAAGCTCTTCAACTGGGCAACCCTCACCACCAATTTCACAGGCACATTCTTCAAGTATAAGAACAATGGCACTTCGCTGAACACACTCGTGGGAACACGGGGTACCATCCAACTGATGCCTTATGCCAATGTGGCTGATGAAAATGGCAATGGCATTGATTACGATATCTTAAACCCACAATACACATCTTCCCTCAGTTCTGCCTATAAGCCTTGGACTTACAACTACTTGCAGGAACAGGCGCTGCGCGATAACGTACAAAAGACGGAGAACTATTCTGCCAACATCAACCTCACCATTCCTATTTACGCAGGTTTGTCGTCTTCTACGACCTATGCCATAGAGCGCAGTCATACCAATGGAACTATTTGGTATGACGAGAATACTTATTATATGCGCAATATGATGAATTTCTATACGGCACCAGGAGCTACAACAAATTCGCTCGGCATCAAGAATGGTAGTCTTTATAAGCAGCAGAGCGAGAATCAGAACTGGACATTCCGTGAACAACTGAATTTCGACCATACCTTTGCTGGCATTCACAAGGTAAATGCCTTGGCTGGTATGGAACTTCGTCAGACCTATATAGAACAAGGTGGCTATACCATCTGGGGCTATAATCGTGAGACGGGTATCGCAGATACACAGCTAGATTTTACTTACAATTCGAGCTATCCCAGCATTTATGGCTATAACTACTCATTCTCAGGAGGCGGTTATCCCAATGTTGTGAACCGCAAGCGTCGCTATCTTTCCTACTTCGCCAACGCAGGCTACACGTTGCTCGACAAGTATTATGTGAGTGCAAGTGTGCGCTATGACGACTACAACAACTTTGGCTTGGACCGCAAGTACCGTGCAAAACCTTTCTTCTCGTTTGGCGCAAAGTGGAACATCAGTCGTGAGAAGTTCATGGAGAACGTGAAATGGGTGAACAACCTCGCTTTACGTGCCACCTATGGTGTGAACGGAAACATCTCGCTTGATGCCTATCCGTTTACCAAGATAATGTTTAACACCAACTACATCACCCAACAACCCAGCGCAAGCATTTCTGCCCTTGCCAATCCTGAGTTGAGATGGGAAAAGACATTCACGACTAACATTGGTGTAGACTTTAGTTTGCTGGACAACAGACTGGGTGGTAGCATCGAATACTACAACAAACGCAGTCGTGACTTGCTTTACACATTCCCATTCTCCAGCACGATTGTAGGTAACATATACAACTCTACGATGACCTACAACTGTGTGGGCATCAATGCCAATGGTATTGATCTCAATCTGCGTGGCACTGCCTATAAGAATAAGGATTGGCGCGTAGACATAGCAGGCAACCTGGCGTGGAACAAGAACAAGGTGCAGAGCAATCCTTTGTTCAAGGAAGAGCAATATCTCTCTTACATCAATTATCTGCCGAATTCCATCGGTATGATTGGCGGATATTCTACAGACAAGATGTTTGCCTATCGTTTTGCCGGACTCGATGAGAATGGTCAGACCATGGTGTACGATCACAATGGCGAGAAGATCAAGTTCAATGAGAGCGTTACGTCTCTTGCCGACCTGAAAGAAGTGGGCCACACCACACCGACCATCTATGGTGGTTTCAATTTCAACATCACGTGGAAGAATTTCACACTCTACTCCCTGTTTACCTATCAAGTGGGAAGCAAGTTCTTCAAGCCTACCTTCTCAGGCTACGCTACCAATAGCCGCCGTCTTGTTTGGGATACGTCAAACGACATTGCAAACCGTTGGCGTGAAGCCGGTGATGAGGCGAAGACCAATGTGCCAGGCATTCTGCCAACCACCAATTACTCTTTGCTACAGTATTCCACCAACTCTATCTACCGCTATAAATATTCGGACATCAATGTGGAGAAGGGCGACTATATCCGTTGGAAGCAAGTGTCTTTGAGCTATCAGGTGAATAAGGAATGGCTGAAGAAAGCACACATCCAGAGTGCCAACATTGCACTGTCAATCAGCAATCTCGGACTTATATGGAAAGCCAACAAGTCGGGTTATGACCCAGACTTCGTGGCAGGCATGAGCGCATACAATCTGCCTGCTCGCAAGGCATATTCGTTAAGTCTTAACATTAACTTCTAAAAACGACGCATTTGTTATGAAAATAAAGAATATAGCAGCTCTTGCTGCATCAACCATAGCACTGACTGCCTGTAGTGATTTTGTCGACATCAAGACTCAAGGCGGCATTGTGCCCGATGAAGTGGAGAACTTCAGATATTTGCTGAATAACACAGAGGAATGGTGGGGAGCATCTGCACTGCCCGATATTATGAGTGACGATATCTATGTGAAGGATGGTGGTCGTCAGTATTCAGCTTTCACTAGCGAATATTATGAATGGTTTGCCAAGGCATATGTGTGGTCTTCGGAAATCTATCCCGCTACGGGCTATTATAACAAAGATTATGCGTGGAACGCCATGTACAACACCTCGGCATATGCCAACACGGTAATCAATGAGGTGGGCAACTGCAAAGATGGTACGCAAGCTGAGAAAGACGAACTGATAGCTGAGGCTAAGGTGCACCGCGCTGATGCCTATCTGATGCTCGTCAACCAGTATGCAAAACCCTACAATGCCTCTACAGCCTCTACCGACCTTGGTGTGCCTCTCATCCTCACGCAGAACACAGCACAGAAAGTGGTACGCGCCTCGGTGCAGAAAGTGTATGACCAGATTATCAAGGACCTCACCGAAGCCTTACCTTTCTTGCCCGAAACCCAGAATTTCACCACGTTGCCCACCAAGGCTTCTGCCTACGGAGAGTTGGCACGTGCCTATCTGTTGATGGGTAATTATGAAGAGGCAGACCGCTATGCCACTTTGGCTTTGGAGCAAAACAGTACGGTTAATAACTTGAATGATGAGGAACAACCTGATAATATCAAGAACCAGGAAATTCTTCTCATGAAAAAGACAGTCCAGATGAATAGTCAATGGAGCTGCACAATGCTTCATTTGAGCGATGATATTCTCAACCTGTTGGGGGAGAAAGACTTGCGCTATCAGAAGTGGACAGCGGAGACTGCTACTTATGCCACTTTGTATGCAGACGATGGTGGTCGTCTCTATTATGCAGATCTTGCCAAGAGCTATCGCAATGTTGGTCCGTCTGTTCCCGAGATGATGCTTATCAAAGCCGAATACTATGCCCGCAACAATCAGCCAACAGAGGCGATGCAATGGGTGAACCGTTTGCGTGTCAACCGATTTGCACCCGCTGACTATGTAGAAGAAACGGCAACGGATGCCGACGATGCCTTGAAGAAAGTGATCGACGAGCGTCACCGCGAGTTCTTCTGCCGCAACTTGCGCTGGTATGACTTGCGCCGCCTGCAGAACGACAGTCGCTTTGCCAAGACCATCACTCGCCAATGGGCAGGCAAGACCTACACGCTTGCACCGGGTAGCAACCGCTATGTGATTCAGATACCAGCTTATCAGCGTGTGCTCAATCCAGAACTGGAAGCTAATCCAGAATGATTTTAGTAACACATAACAATGAAACTCAAACATTTATTTCTCTCTATCCTTTTGGCCATCGCCTTTAAGGCGATGGCACAGGAGGATGTTCGGCTGACTTTCAGTCCGCAGTTTCCCAAGGCAGGCGTTCCTGTCACCC
>CAVKQP010000033.1:0-11763 GCA_963658165.1 Clostridium sp. CAG:302
AAATTTTGCGGATTTCTTTGAGTATCAAGAGTTTTCAGAGTTCTATTTGTAGATGATGGTGCTTTCTTTGCAGTCCGTCACTTTCCGATGCAGAAGTGACTAAAGATGGTATGGAGAACTTCGGTGGATGTGATTTGAGTACCGGTGATTTCGCCTAATTCCTCTATGCATTGGCGGAGATCTTCGCTTAATAAGTCGCCGGGGAGTTGTTGGGAAAGGCCTTCTATGACACGTGTGATGCTTAGAAGGGCTCGTTGCAATGCTTCGTAGTGGCGAGCGTTGGTTATGATGACGTCGTTTTCTGTGATTTCTGGAATGTCGGCTATTTCAAAGATAGTTTGCTCTAATGTGTTGATATTGGTGCCACACCGTGCACTGATGGCAACGACGGGGATGCTTGTGGGTAGTTGTGGTGATAAGGACTGAATGTCAGTCTTGTTGCACACTACTATGATTTTCTTGTCTTGGGCATGATGCATCACATCGGCGATTTCTTCAGGCGTGGGTTGAGCGTCGATTACCCAAATGACGATTACGGCTTCTGTGAGTTTTCGATAGGTTCGTTCGATGCCCAAGCGTTCTATCTCGTCATCAGTATGGCGTATGCCTGCTGTGTCGATGAAGCGGAACGTGAGTCCGTGAATGGTGGTGATGTCTTCTATCACATCGCGTGTGGTGCCGTGGATGTCGCTAACAATGGCTTTGTCTTCGTGTAGTAGTTGATTGAGCAAGGTGCTCTTGCCCACGTTTGTTTTACCAATGATTGCCACTGGTATGCCGTTTTTGATGGCTTGGCCTTTGGCAAATGAGTCGGAGAGGGTGGTTATCTTGTTGGCAATGGTTTCTGCCAGATGGAGTAGGGTGGTACGATCGGCAAAGTTGACATCTTGGTCACTGAAGTCAAGTTCCAATTCAAGCAGCGATGTCATCTTGAGTAATTGTTCACGAAGTTGTGATAACTCACTGCTAAATTGACCTTTAAGTTGTCCTAGAGCAATATCGTGTGTGGCTTTATTGGTTGAGGCGATGAGGTCGGCCACGGCTTCTGCCTGACTGAGGTCCATCTTGCCGTTCATATAGGCGCGTTGTGTATATTCGCCAGGGGCGGCTTGTCGGCAGCCTGCGTCGATGAGGCGTTTTATGGCAGACTCAAGGATATAACGTGACCCATGGCAACTGATTTCTACGGAATCTTCGCCTGTGTAGGAGTGGGGGGCACGGAAAGTGGTGACAAGCACTTCGTCGATGACACTTCCATCGGCATCGATGAGATGGCCAAAGTGAATGGTTCGTGGTGCGACTTGGCTTAGTGGATGTCGTGATGCTGCTTGAAAAACGGTATCGATGATAGGGTAGGTTTGTGGACCTGAGACTCTAATAATGCCAATTGCGCCTCCTGCTGGAGTGGCAAGGGCGCAAATGGTGTCGTTGTTGATGATGTGTTGAATCATTATGAGGATTAAATTCTGTCTAAAACTATGCGTATAAGATCGTCTATATGGCTCTTGTAGCCAGTGTCAGCTTTTTTGGCGAGTCGGTTAGCGATGACCATGCAACAGGTGAGTGCCTTATGGCCAAGCAATGCACTGAGCCCTTGAAGGGCGCTGCTCTCCATCTCGAAGTTGGTGATGCGCATGCCGTTGTATTCGAAACTCTCCACTTTTGCGTTTTGTTCTGGGTCTGCCAGTGGTATGCGGAGTTCTCGACCTTGCGGACCAAAGAAGCCTCCACAGGCAATGGTCACACCGCGCACCATGTCGTCGGCGGCTATGCGGTCAAGCAGTTCATGGTCGGCATCTATCACATAGGGGGCACAAAGCAACGGATTCCAGTGCATGTGTGCTTTGAAATGGGCTTCGAATTCGAGATCGCAAACATCGTTGCGCCCCGCATAGAAGTTGAGCAAACCATCGAAACCGATGCTCTTTTGACTGGCAATGAATGTTCCTGCTGGTGTGTATGGCTGCAGTCCACCACAGGTGCCAATGCGCACCAACGTGAGTTGTCGCTTTTCGTCTTTTTCCTCTCGAGTGTTGAAATCAATGTTGGCGAGTGCATCGAGCTCGTTCACCACGATGTCTATGTTGTCGCAACCGATACCTGTGCTGACCACAGTGATGCGCTTTCCTTTATAGTTTCCCGTGACGGTATGAAATTCGCGGCTTTCTACTTCACATTCTCTCGTTTCGAAATGAGATGCTACTAGGTTTACTCTGCCTGGGTCTCCTACAAGAATGACTTTGTCAGACAGTTGTTCAGGTTTCACATGAAGGTGAAACACACTTCCGTCACTATTGATAATCAGTTCGGATTCAGGAAAATATTTCTTCATAGTATGTTATTTAAGTGATTGGTTCTCGTTGTTTCTGATGCGCTTTTCTGTTTGCACGATAGTGATGTCGAGTTGCTCAGTCTGCTTCTCGGCTTTTACGATTTCAGCCGAAAGAGCCTTTTTCTCATTACCAGACATCGTTTCATATTGCCTCCTCAAGATTTCCAATTGAGCTTTCTTGCGCTTAGCATCTTGTTTCATTTGCTGCAGTTGATGGTAGAGCTGACGACTTGCGTTGGAGCGGAATTGCGCGGAGGAGGTGTAACTCAGTCGGTCGTTGACAAAGAACGGCTCCATTTCCTCTTCGCCTTCGCTTTGTTTTCCTTTGATGTTTGCCTGTCTAGTGATGGCATGTTGGCGTCCAGCAGTGTCTTTCCACAGTGGCCATGTGTCTTTAATGCATCGCAACTCTGCCAAGGAGAGCAATTGGTCGTGCGTAAGATGGTCTGATGTATAGTCGAGTCGTGGCTGTCCTGTCACGCAGAGGTATACGCACACCTTTCCTTCGGGTTGTCTGCGGTCGGTGACGAGCCATGTGAGCGAGTCTGATTCGCAGGTGATGCAATAGTAATCGTTGTCTGTAGAATTGAAGGGCAGACCAAGACTCTGTGGTTCCATATATGTCTTGTCTTCAGTGTCATAGTTGGAACGATAGATGTCGTAGCCGCCCAATCCGTCTTCATTCTTAGCTGCAAAATAGAGCGTGGTCCCGTCTTCCGACAAATAGGGGCAAGTGATGTCGGTGAAGAGGGCATCGAAATCTTTAATGCGCTGCGGTGTACTCCATGTCTTACCGATGAGATGGGTGGTGTAGAGACGCATGTGTCCGATGGAGTCGGGGCGGGAGAATATGCAATAGTCGCGGAAATCGTTGACGTAGGCGCGCCACGTGTCGGGCGATTGTGTGCCGAACGCCTTGCCATATGAGGTCAGTGTGCCCAAATGGCGGGGTAGGGCGAGGTCGGCATTCACGTCTGTCACCAAGCTATCTGCTACGAGTATCTTTTCGGTGAAAGGCAACTTCTCCGCCAATCTTTTGGCAGCCATGTCTTCCTTTGTCGTGACTACTGGTTGCGTCGCTGCTTTTTTCTTGCGCGCCTTTTGTGCCGAGACGGTGGAGAAAAAGCCAAGACACAAGGCGAAGAAGATGAGTTGTATTGGGCGTATTTTCATATTTTAATGAGATAATGTGTGGTTGCAAAGATAGCTAATATTAATGGTAATGCCAAATATCAAAGGTCTTAAATCGAGCAACACAATTCTTACAAATCATAAGAGGCAGCTTTACGATATGTAAAACTGCCTCTTATGGATGCTAACTATGCCTTTTAAGCAGCGTAACACTGCCTCTGCTTAAAATTCGAAGAGCACACGGGCATTGATTTGTCGCCCTGTGAGATAGTTTGGAATGGCGTATTGCTGACTGGTAACATCAGAAATCCAGAGATAGGAATTCACGTTGTTGATGCCGAAAAGATTGAGACAGTCTACGCCAACCCAAATGTTGCGGAATGGCGACTTGCGTTCACGCTTTTCGTTGTCGAGCAACCGATAGCTCATACCGATGTCTGCACGCTTGTAGGCAGACGATCGGAACTGTTGCCACTCGATGTTGCGGTGGGGCGGACTGAACGGAAGTCCGTCGGCATATGCCAACTTGAGCGACATCTTCCAGCGGTCGGTGCCAGGGAAGTAGTCGGTGAAAAACAGATTTATAGCGTAGCGCTGGTCGGTGGGGAGAGCTATTTTCTTGCCGTGCAATTGCATGCTCGTGCTCATCAGCGACAGGCTAATCCACGAATCCGTGCCGGGCACAAACTCTCCATAGAGTTTGAAGTCGATGCCTGCCGTGTGGCCCTTGCCCTCGTTGTTGCCATAATAGACCACCTTGACGTTGTTGATGCTATAGGGACGAAGGTTGGATAGCAACTTGTAGTAGGCCTCAGCAGTAAACATATAGTTGCGGTTGCTGAGTTTGAAACGCCAGTCCATGCCTGCAATGAAGTGGACAGAACACTGACTTTTGATATTCTTGTTGAGTGAGGCATAGGTGATGCCGTCTATGGTGGTCGTGTCGCGCACTTCTTTGAAGAATGGCGCTTGATAATAAAGTCCTGTGGCTAAACGAAATACCACGTCGTGATTGAAGGCGGGGATGATTCCCAATGACACACGTGGACTGACTGTGGTCTCGCCGTTGAACTGCCAATGATTGAACCGCACACCATAGTTGAGAGTAAATAGTGTATGTTCGTGAGCACTGGTGAAGCGCCATGTGTCTTGCAAGAAGCCTTCTATACGGTTGGATTTCAGCGTGTTTTTGGCACCAAGACTATAGATCAGCTTTAAGTCGTTGCCCGTATGTGGCATGCTATAGCCGCTGGAGTCTCTCATTTCATATTCGCGACTCTTCTCTTCAATGTTTACAAAGCGGAATGACAAGCCTCCCAACACATCGTGCTTGCGCTTTTTGTGGGCAAAGCGCAGTTGCACGCTGCCCACTGAAGCCTTCAGATAGTTGCGCGCATGCTCCATGTAGGTTCCCACACCAAGGTTTTCGCTCGTCTCAGTTTGGGTGAGCCAATACTGTCCTTGTATGTCGTAGCGCTCTTGTTCTTTGGTTGAGAATGCCGATGCGATGAGCGATAGAGAGGTTTGCTCGGTAAACTTGCGTGTGAGGGTGAGCGAACCAAACAGTGTGCGAAATACGTCTTTCTCCTGTCCGTCGAAATATACTTTAAACGACTTCACGTTTTCCATGGTTCCAAAGTTGGTTTCTCGGTCGTGAGGAGTGAAGTTGTAGTGGTTTTCCGAAACGTTTCCTATGAAGTCTATTTGCCACCGCTTGTTGGGCGCATAACTCAAGTAAGTCTGATAGTCAAGGAAGTTTGGCTTATATTCACCTTTGGTTTCCAACGAGCCAAGCATATAGCGGTTGGTCTTATATCGCACACCGTTGGTCCACGTAAAATTCTTACCTTTGAGTCCAACATAGGCATTGGCGCCCAACAAACTTGCAGCCAACGATGCCTCCGTGCGCTTGGGCTTCTTGTAGGTGATATCGAGAGCCGACGACATCTTGTCGCCATATTTGGCTTCGAAGCCGCCTGTCGAGAAGCCAACCGATTCTACCATATCGGCATTGATGACAGAAAGACCCTCTTGCTGACCGCTGCGCACAAGGAATGGACGGTATACCTCCACATTATTTATATATACAAGATTTTCGTCGAAGGCACCACCGCGCACATTATATTGCGAGGAAAGTTCGCTATGGGTGCTCACGCCCGCTTGCGACTGTATCATATCTTCCACCACATTTCCCGTTGTAGAGGGCGCGTTCTTCGTCTTTTTCACATCCAGTTGTTGCGTACCTGTGGTTTGGCGCCGACGTTCAGTCACCACCACTTCACCCAGTTGATTGTCGCTAAACAGGATCACTTGCAACGTCTGTTTGCCTCTTGGGCGGCGCAACACACGTGTTTTTGCCTTGTAACCCACCATGGAGAACTTCACCACCACGCTATCTGCCGATGTCAGCGTGATGTGGAACTCGCCTTTCAGGTTGGTCATCACCATTTTCCCTTGGCTGGTCACCGAAGCCAACTCCACGGGAGCGTTTTCTTCGTCGACCACTTTGCCTTGGAGCACGAATGATTGTGCCATCGCCATTTGGCCGCACAAGAGCAGCAAGGCTATGATAAAGCTATGGATAAGTTTCGTCTTCATATCTTCTTTCATAACGTATTTATAGGGTTAATTATTATATCAGCGAGTGTGAAATTCATTCATAGGGTAGAAATGTCGTAAGAAATAAAATGTCACAAATCTTTGTATAGTCGGATTTTTGCACTAACTTTGCAGAATATAAAGGTGATTTATAGACATAAACAAAAAACATAGGATATGCTTACACTAAAACTCATCAGTGAGCAAACAGAACATGTAATCAAGGGACTGGAGAAGAAACACTTCGACGGAGCCCGTGAAGCTATTTACAAGGTGCTTGCCATTGACAAATGCCGCCGCGAGGCACAGATGCGCCTCGACAATAACAAACAAGAAGCAAACAAACTGGCCAAGCAGATTGGTGCCCTTATGAAGGAGGGCAAGAAGGACGAAGCTCAAGAAATCAAGCAGCGTGTGGCTGTGCTCAAGGAGGCCGACAAGGGCTTGCAGGAAGAACTCGATAAGGCACAAGCCGACCTCACCACTTTGCTCTGCTCTATACCGAACATTCCAAACGACCAGGTGCCTGAAGGAAAAGACGCTTCAGACAACGTGGTAGTGAAAGAGGGAGGTGTTATCCCAGAGCTTCCCGAAGATGCTCTTTGTCATTGGGATTTGGCAAAGAAGTATAATCTCATTGACTTCGACCTCGGTGTGAAGATCACAGGAGCAGGTTTCCCTGTATATATAGGTAAGATGGCACGCTTGCAACGTGCACTTGAGGCTTTCTTCCTTGATGAAGCTCGCAAGAGCGGCTACCTAGAAGTGCAGCCGCCATTTGTTGTCAACCAGGCTTCAGGCTACGGTACTGGCCAGCTTCCCGACAAGGAAGGACAGATGTATCACTGTAACCTCGACGACTTGTATCTCATTCCTACAGCCGAAGTGCCCGTGACCAACATCTTCCGCGATGTGATTCTCGACGAAAAAGATCTCCCTATCAAGCGTTGTGCTTATTCGGCATGCTTCCGTCGTGAGGCTGGTTCTTATGGCAAGGATGTGCGTGGTCTCAACCGCTTGCATCAGTTTGACAAGGTGGAATTGGTGCGCATCGACAAGCCCGAACATTCTTATAAGAGCTTGGAGGAAATGTTGCAACACGTGGAAGGCTTGTGCCAGAAGTTGGAATTGCCCTACCACATTCTCCGTCTCTGCGGTGGCGACATGAGTTTCACCTCTTCTATATGCTACGACTTTGAGGTTTGGAGTGCCGCTCAGAAGAGATGGCTTGAGGTTAGCTCGGTTTCTAACTTCGAAAGCTATCAGGCTAACCGCTTGCATTGCCGCTATCGCAATGCCGATACTAAGAAGATTGAACTCTGCCACACGCTCAACGGCTCTGCGCTCGCATTGCCCCGCATCGTGGCTGCACTGATGGAAAACAATCAGACACCTGAGGGTATCCGTATTCCAAAGGCTCTCGTTCCCTACTGCGGATTCGAGATTCTCGACGGCAACAACTTCTAAACACATGACAAAACAACGGCCTTGGCGCTTTCAGTCGCAAGGCTTCCTCTTATAGTGCATTGGCGGATTTTTGTAAAGAGAATCCGCCAATGTCGCATTAAAGCACAATATACCAATAACCAAACTATAAAAAACAACCAATAACCATGAACCGAATCGTTAGAAAAGAACAGTTTTCCGCCAAGGTGTTCCTCCTTGAAATAGAAGCACCGCTCATCGCACGTAGTCGCAAAGCAGGTAACTTTGTCATCGTTCGTGTAGGCGAAAAGGGAGAACGCATGCCGTTGACCATTGCCGACGCCAATGTGAACAAAGGCACCATTACCCTTGTGGTGCAAGAAGTAGGCTTGTCGTCTACCAAGTTATGCCAATTGAATGAGGGTGAATACGTCACCGATGTGGTTGGTCCGCTTGGCAATGCTACCCATATAGAAAAGTTTGGCACCGTGCTCTGTGCTGGAGGTGGAGTGGGAGTGGCTCCTATGCTTCCCATCATCAAGGCTCTCAAAGCTGCAGGCAACCGAGTTCTCTCCGTGTTGGCAGGAAGAAGCAAGGACTTAATCATCCTCGAAGACGAAGTGCGCAAATATAGTGATGAAGTCATCGTTATGACCGACGACGGATCATACGGCGACAAAGGCGTGGTCACAGTGGGTATGGAGAGGTTCATCCAGCAAGAAAAGGTAGACAAAGCGTTTGCCATAGGCCCTGCTATCATGATGAAATTCTGTTGCTTACTCACCCAGAAATACAATATTCCGACCGATGTCTCGCTGAATACCATTATGGTGGACGGCACTGGCATGTGCGGTGCTTGTCGATTAACCATCGGCGGAAAAACAAAGTTTGTGTGCATCGATGGTCCTGAATTTGATGGTGCACTTGTCGATTGGGATGAGATGTTCAAGCGTATGGGTACGTTTAAAGATGCCGAACGTGAAGAAATGGAGCACTTTCAGAATCATGTCAATGGTGTAGAAGTGACGGAAAAAGTTCCAGAAGAGACTATATCAGCTACGAAAATCGAACAGATGGACGAACCACTCGGCATACTTACTGATCGCAATGCCGAATGGCGTAAAGAATTGCGCACGGCCATGAAACCCAAAGAACGCACACAGATAGAGCGCGTGGTGATGCCCGAACTCGACCCCGCGTATCGTGCCACAACACGATTGGAGGAAGTGAACATAGGACTCACACCTCAAATGGCTATACAGGAGGCCAAGCGATGTCTTGATTGCCCTAAACCTACGTGTGTGGAAGGGTGTCCCGTCAACATTAATATACCATCGTTTATTAAGAATATCGAACGAGGACAGTTCCTTTCTGCAGCTAAAGTTTTGAAAAGCACATCGGCATTGCCAGCCGTATGTGGGCGTGTTTGCCCGCAGGAAAAGCAATGTGAAAGTCGTTGTGTGCATCTGAAAATGAACGAAAAGGCAGTAGCCATTGGTTATTTGGAGCGCTTTGCCGCAGACTATGAACGCGAGAGCGGACAGGCTTCCTTACCCGAAAAAGCTCCTGCCAATGGCATAAAGGTGGCAGTAGTAGGTTCGGGACCATCTGGTTTGAGCTTCGCTGGCGATATGGTGAAGCGCGGATACGATGTGACAGTCTTTGAAGCATTGCACGAAATCGGTGGTGTGCTCAAATATGGCATCCCCGAATTCCGTCTACCGAATCGTATCGTGGATGTAGAAATCGACAACCTAAAGAAGTTGGGTGTACATTTTCTCACAGACTGTATTATAGGGAAAACCATCAGCGTAGAGGAATTAGAGCGCGAAGGCTATCGCGGAATCTTTGTTGGAAGCGGTGCCGGACTACCTAATTTCATGGGTATTCCAGGTGAAAATGCTATCAACATCATGTCGTCAAACGAATATCTCACCCGTGTAAATCTGATGGATGCAGCCAACCCGGCAGCCGATACACCGATCAATCTCGGTAAGAAAGTGATGGTGGTTGGCGGCGGCAACACGGCTATGGACTCTTGTCGCACAGCGAAGCGTCTAGGTGCAGAGGTTACAATCGTCTATCGTAGAAGCGAAGAAGAAATGCCTGCTCGTCTTGAAGAGGTGAAACATGCCAAAGAGGAAGGCATTGAATTCTTGACACTTCACAATCCAATAGAATACTTAACCGACGAAAAGGGTGCCGTCAAGGCGGCTGTACTGCAAGTGATGAAGCTTGGTGAACCTGATGAGAGTGGTCGTCGTCGTCCTGAACCCATACCAGGATGCACCAAGACTATTGAGGTTGACGAAGTAATCGTTGCCATTGGTGTGTCGCCCAATCCACTTGTACCTAATTCTATCCCTGGACTTGAACTAGGCAGAAAGAACACTATTGCTGTGGGAGACGATATGCAGTCATCCCGTAAGGGTATCTTTGCAGGTGGCGACATTGTACGTGGTGGTGCAACCGTCATTCTTGCTATGGGAGACGGCAGGCGTGCTGCAGACAATATGGACAAACAATTGAAACAGTAATAACACCTTATTATATATATAGCTGGCAAACTTTTAAGCAAGAGTTTGCCAGCTATTCTTTTTTAGGGGTCATTGCACTTAAATGAGAAGGTATAGTAGAGGCTACAAGAAGATATTTGTGCGATATTGAAAATAAAACAGAAAAAGTTTTGAAAATATTTGGTAGTATCGCCAAAAGGCATTACCTTTGCACTCGCAAATGAGAAATGAGGCTCCGTAGCTCAACTGAATAGAGCATCTGACTACGGATCAGAAGGTTACGGGTTTGAATCCCATCGGAGTCACATAAGAGGATCTTACTAAAAATAAGATCCTCTTTTTGTTTATTTGGCGCTCGTCTATAAACACACGAAGTAATCCCTAAAAATGCACTATGGTGCGATGACCAACGCACTATAGTGAAAGAGGCAACGCACCCTAGTGGATGTGGTAACGCATCTATAAGTTAAAAAGACCCTCTGCGTCTATTTGGAGAACTATGACGTGGTAATTACATCAAGATATTTGGGGAAAAAGAATATCGGCCTGGTGTTTGTCCGTATCCTCACAAAGCCTTGATTGTTAAGAATTGAATTGGAAAAACGGCTTACAAGTGTGAATCAGACAATCACCGACCGATAGTCAATATAACTGTTCAGATGGTTATACGATATCTATGTTTTACGTTTGCAAAGTTAAGCACAATATTATGCTTCCACAATACCGATAAATGAGTAATTTGACAAACCATCCTAAAGATATACATTTACCGACTTTTGAGTATTGGAGATGCTTATTGATATTTAAGACAAGCATAAATGATATAAAATACCTAATATTTATTATTGCCCGTATCGGTTTTTTTTTGTTATTTTGCAATCAAATAATCTCTGTGGCTCATCTATTTATGAATAAAAGGGACGCAGAAAGTAAATCGTAATCAGATGAAAAGGCAGAAACTATATGAGGCGGACGACAAGATGATTTCGCTTATCAGAGACAACTACAACATTCTGCAAAGTTTGGGAAGTTTCGGTATTAGTCTTGGCTTCGGTGACAAGACCGTCAGTGAAGTGTGCGAAGAACAGCATGTGGATACCAATACTTTCTTGACTGTAGTTAATTTCACCATCAACGGAGAGCATAACGTAACCGATGTGGAGAGTTTGTCGGTGCCTACACTATTGCAGTATCTTAAGGCAAGTCATGAGTATTATCTCGGATTTCAGTTGCCTTTCATTCGAAACGAACTGAAAGACGCACTTGATGAAAAGGATAACTTGGGTCGTCTCATTATGAAACTTTATGACGACTACGCCCATTCCATCACGATGCATATGAAAAACGAAGAGAAGATGTTGTTCCCTTACGTAGAGGCACTGCTAGCTGGCAAGGCGGTAGATAGCTATGACATCGAGACCTATGCTAAACATCACACTCAGGAAAGCAATAAGTTGGTGGAGTTGAAAAGCATTATCATTAAGTATTTGCCTTCTGACGGACTTCACAACAACAAACTCTCTGCCACCTTATATGATATATATAATAATGAAGACTGGCTTCGGTTGCACACAGAAGTAGAAGAGAACATCTTTACTCCCGCCATTAGGAATTTGGAAAGAAAACTGAAGCAGGGCGACGTAACTGCCAAGATATCAAGCATGTTGAGCAAGCATCAAGATAATGGAGACTCTCTTAGCGACCGCGAAAAGGATGTCGTAGTGGCCTTAGTACAAGGCATGAGCAACAAGGAAATAGGTG
>CAVKQP010000033.1:11773-13921 GCA_963658165.1 Clostridium sp. CAG:302
TGCATCTCTACCAATACCGTCATCACGCATCGTCGCAACATTGCCCGTAAGTTGCAGATACACAGCGCGGCGGGTTTAACCATTTATGCAATAGTTAATAATTTGGTTGATATTAGTGCCGTGAAGCTCTGAAAAATCTTACTCTATTTCTTAAAATTTCTCCGTTGGGATGGATGTCCTAACGGATTTTTTTGTATCTTTGCCAACGCTTTCCGATAAGACGGTTTAGTAAACTTTCCATTGTCACTGCCGCGACAAAGTTTTCCAAAACGGGAAACTTTTGAAAAAATCGGACGTGAAAAGTTTTCCAAAAAGAAGAGTTTTATTATGTGAAAGCTACCTAATAAATAAATACTAAAATGGAAATAAAGAATTTTACAATCACAAAAAGAGACGGTTCCAAGGATCTTTTTTCTTTGGACAAAATCATGAATGCCATCGTAAAGGCATTTGAGTCTGTGAATGAACCTGCAGATTTAGGTAGTATATCAAAGATTATTAGTCATCTTGACATCCATGAAGGCATTAAAGTAGAAGACATTCAGAACCAGGTAGAGACCTCGTTGATGAAAGAAGGATACTATAAGGTGGCAAAATCCTTTATTATCTATCGACAGGAACACTCAGAAGATCGTGAAGTTCTTGACAAGTTGAAGTTTTTGACAGACTATTGTGAAGCAGCCAATGCTGCCACTGGCTCTAAGTATGACGCCAATGCCAATGTGGAGCACAAGAACATTGCTACACTTATAGGTGAGCTTCCCAAATCGAATTTCATTCGTTTGAATCGTCGTTTGCTTACAGATAGAATCAAGAAAATGTATGGTAAGCAACTCGCCAACGAATATTTAGACAAACTCACACACCACTTTATATATAAGAACGACGAGACATCGCTCGCCAACTACTGCGCCTCCATCACCATGTATCCCTGGCTCATTGGTGGTACAACGTCTATTGGTGGTAACTCAACAGCACCAACAAACCTCAAATCTTTCTGTGGAGGTTTTGTGAACATGGTGTTTATGGTGTCGAGTATGCTTTCTGGCGCTTGTGCTACTCCCGAGTTCTTGATGTATCTGAACTACTTTATCAGTAAGGAATATGGCCAGGACTATTGGCAGCACGCCGACAAGGTGGTAGACCTCTCCGTGAAACAGCGCACGATAGACAAGATGATAACAGACTGCTTTGAGCAGATTGTTTATTCTATCAACCAACCTACGGGTGCACGCAACTATCAGGCTGTGTTCTGGAACATATCTTACTACGATAAATACTATTTCAATAGCTTGTTTGAGAACTTCTATTTCCCCGATGGAAGTCAGCCTGATTGGGAGAGTTTGTCGTGGTTGCAGAAGCGCTTTATGACGTGGTTCAACAAAGAGCGAACCAAAACTGTGCTTACCTTCCCTGTGGAAACGATGGCTCTACTCACCGAGAACGGAGAGTGTAAAGACAAAGAATGGGGTGACTTTACTGCCGAAATGTATGCAGCAGGACACTCGTTCTTTACCTATATGAGCGACAGTGCAGACTCTCTAAGTTCTTGTTGCCGACTGCGCAACGAGATACAAGACAATGGATTCAGCTACACCCTCGGTGCTGGAGGTATATCTACAGGATCGAAGAGTGTGCTTACCATCAACTTGAACCGATGCATTCAATATGCCGTGAACAACAAGATGGACTATAAGGAATTCCTTAGTGAGGTCATCGACTTGTGCCACAAGGTGCAGCTCGCCTACAATGAGAACTTGAAAGACTTGCAGGCTCATGGCATGTTGCCACTCTTCGACGCGGGCTATATCAACATAGATCGCCAGTATCTCACTATCGGTATCAATGGATTAGTGGAGGCTGCCGAGTTTATGGGACTCAAGATTACACCTAACGACGAGTATCTGCATTTCGTGCAGGGCGTGCTTGGTTTGGTAGAAAAATACAACAAGCAGTATCGCTCTAAGGGTGCTATGTTCAACTGTGAGATGATTCCTGCAGAAAATGTGGGTGTGAAGCATGCTAAATGGGACCGCGAGGATGGTTATTTCGTGCCCCGCGACTGCTACAACAGCTATTTCTATATCGTTGAAGACGACTCGCTGTCAATCATCGACAAGTTTAAGTTGCACGGAGCACCTTATATTG
>CAVKQP010000034.1:0-13839 GCA_963658165.1 Clostridium sp. CAG:302
GGACTCGATGCCATCCGCGATGTCATCTACTATATAGAGACCTACGACGTGACCACGGTGCGTGCCTCTACGCCTATGTATCTCTTGGCACGTGTCATCAAGAGCATGGGCATCAAGATGGTGCTCTCGGGTGAGGGGGCTGACGAAATCTTCGGTGGCTATCTCTACTTCCACAAGGCACCAGACGCCAAGGCTTTCCATGAGGAAACCGTGCGCAAACTGTCTAAGCTACATCTCTACGATTGCTTGCGTGCCAACAAGAGCTTATCTGCATGGGGCGTAGAAGGTCGTGTGCCATTCCTCGACAAAGAGTTTCTAGATGTGGCTATGCGCACCAATCCCGAGGCGAAAATGTGCCCCGGAAAGACCATTGAGAAGAAGATTGTGCGCGAAGCCTTTGCCGATATGCTGCCAGAAGAGGTAGCTTGGCGACAGAAGGAGCAGTTCTCCGATGGTGTGGGTTATAGCTGGATCGACACGTTGAAGCGCATCACCTCCGACCAGGTGAGCGATGAAGAGATGGCGCATGCTGCAGAGCGATTCCCCATCAATCCTCCTCGCAACAAAGAGGAATACTACTATCGTTCCATCTTTGCCGAGCATTTCCCCAGCGACAGTGCCGCCCTCTCTGTGCCAAGTGTGCCGAGTGTGGCTTGTTCTACGGCTGAGGCTTTGGCATGGGACGCAGCCTTCCAAGGCAAGAACGACCCGAGCGGTCGTGCCGTGGCAGGTGTGCACGACGATGCATACGAAAAGTAAGAATTCTATAGACTGAGCGTCGGGATTTGGGAATCACCACTTTGGTTTAACCCAAATCCCGACGCTTTTATTTTTACACTGCCTCTAATGCATCGTAACACTGCCTCTAGCGATGCCTAACACTGCCTTTTAGCCATCGTAACTCTGCCTTTGACGATTTGAGTAGGCGAATGTTCTTGGCAAAGCGAAAGCATTTCGTTTGTTGCTTCTGACAATTTACGGATTTTCATTACCTTTGCATCTATGATTACCAAGGACAGTATCGAAGAAGCCTATTGCTTCTTTCACCAAAAGTGGCGAGTATATGAGCGGTCAACCATCGCCCGTCAACGAGATGATATCGAGTATGCCATCTCCTCGTATGTGGACGGAATGAACCGCGAACTCTATGAGCATATAGCAGAAGGAAAACGGCATTTCCTTCTCGAACATCGTTCGTTCGAACAAGAAATGCCGTTGGCGGTGGAGCGTTTAGAGCGAATGCTCGGATGATGAAAGCGGATTATTGTCCGCCCAGTCGGTCGAAGAACACGATGATCTCCTCCCATGTCTTGAACTCATCGCTACCTATTTCTATCGTAGTGCCCATGAACAAGTCCTTGTCCTTGCTTTCTGCGGTGATGAGATAATCGCCATAGACCAAGTTGAGGGCATTGGAGAACACAAGGTGGTCGTGTATGGGGGTGCTCAGATACTCCTCGCACCAAGTCTGTGTGGCGGTGATGCTGTCGTGGTCATTGGTGGGAGCGGGAGCGATGACATAGATGTTGTAGTGCTGTATGATGCTTTCGAAAGCCTTGTGCATGCTTGCGCGTGGTTTCCCGTAGGCATCTTTCAAGGCATCTATGGTGATGTATACCACTGGCCGCTCGCGCCCTTCTTGCTTGTCATCGATCCATCTGATGACAGGAGTAAGGTAGTGTATGGCCACGGTGTCTATCAGTTGGTGCTCGCCATGAAAGTGCATGGCTTGTGGATAGTGCTCGCGGAACAAGTCGAAAGTGTGGACCAACGGGTCTTTATCGCCAAAGAGTCCATAGACGCGTTGGCGTTCTTCTTCATCGATGTGGGCGAAACACTGTTCGGTAATCTCTTTGTATTCCTTGACAAGACTCTTGGTGACGATGAATTCCTGCACGCCGTCTTCACGCGGATTCTGGAAGGTTTGCTTGCCGAGCATGTCATGTTTCATCATCGTTTCGCCCATCTGAAAGGCAGGATTCACCAAGATGCGGTCGTAGCCATAGAGCATCTCTGTATACATGGCGCCCATCGACGACCCGATAATCAGGTCGGGGCGTTCCGTTTCACACATCTTCTTCAGCAATGCCATGGCCTCTTCGGGGTGGATGGGCAGGTCTTTGGCGATTACTTCTGCACCAGGCATCAGTTGACGCAGCAACTTGACCGTACCCGATTGGGCAGACGAGCCGAACCCGTGCACATACATAATCTTTTTCCCCTCCATCAGTGGAGGAAACTGTGTCTGATATTTGTTTTCCATAACCTTTCTTCCTTTTCTTGTCTGCAAAGGTAGTGCAAATTGCGCGAAGGGCGCATGGATGAGGCCTACATTTTCTTTTGTATCTCGCATAAAAGCCTTATCTTTGCATGACAAAACCAATCAATAATAACCAATCAACGGACAATGATGAAAAACAAGTTTTTGAATCTCTTGTTGCTTGCCGCCCTGACGTCGACAGGGGCGAGTGCACAGCACCAGTTTACGGTGGATGCCGGCAAAAAAGGAGCCGCCATTCAACCCACGATGTATGGAATCTTCTTTGAAGACATCAATTTTGGTGCCGATGGCGGACTCTATGCCGACTTGATAGAGAACCGTTCGTTTGAGTTCCCACAACCTCTGATGGGGTGGGACACCTACGGAAAGGTCACTGTGTCGACCGAACGCCCTGCTTTTGAGCGCAATCCACACTATGTGACCATCGCCTATCCTGGGCACAAGGCTAAGGTGAGCGGACTTGAGAACCGCGGCTTCTTCGGCATCGGACTGCGCAAGGGCATGTCTTACCAGTTCTCTGCCTATATGCGCCCTGCAGAGAAAGGCAAAAAGGCAGTTGTCCGCGTGGAACTTGTTAGCAGTGGCAACAACATCATAACCCGCAAGAAAATTGAAGTGTCGGGCGACGATTGGCAGAAATACACCGCCGATCTTACGTCCTCAAAGACCGATGAAAAAGGCTTTGTCCGCATCATCCTGGAAGGGCAAAACGGGGTGGACGCCGACCATATCTCCCTCTTCCCGGGCGACAACTGGCACGGACTGCGTGCCGACTTGGTGAAAGACTTGGAAGACTTGCACCCTGGCATCTTCCGTTTCCCCGGTGGATGCATCGTTGAAGGCGCAGATTTGGACACCCGCTACCAGTGGAAGAACACGGTAGGTCCTGTGGAAAACCGACCGCTCAACGAGAATCGCTGGATCTATGCCATCTCTCAACGACTCTATCCCAACTATTATCAAAGTTACGGACTGGGCTTTTATGAATATTTCTTGCTCTCCGAAAAGATTGGAGCAGAGCCTCTGCCGGTGCTGAGTTGCGGCATTGCCTGTCAGTATCAGAACTCGGACAAAGATGCAACAGCGCATGTAGACCCCAAAGACCTGCAACCTTATATAGACGATGCGCTCGACTTGATAGAGTTTGCCAACGGACCTGTGACCAGCAAGTGGGGCAAGGTGCGTGCCGATATGGGGCATCCAGAGCCATTTAACCTTAAACAAATAGGCATCGGAAACGAGCAGTGGGAACCCTTATATGCCGAGCGTTTGGCACCATTCGTGAAGGCTATCCGTGCGAAATATCCCAAAATGAAGATCTGCGGCTCCTCTGGACCTAGTGCAGATGGCGACCGCTTTGACCAAGGATGGGCGAAAATGCGCCAGCTGAAAGTAGACCTCGTGGACGAGCACTACTATAAAGACCCTGACTGGTTCCTCAAGAGCGCTGCGCGCTACGACAACTACGATCGCAAGGGACCCAAGGTGTTTGCCGGTGAGTATGCCTGTCACAACAAGGCTCGCGCCAACAACTGGCAGGCTGCCCTCAGTGAGGCTGCCTTCATGACGGGCTTGGAGCGCAATGCCGACGTGGTGTGGCAGTGCACCTATGCGCCTCTTTTCTCACACGTAGAAGGCTGGCAGTGGCGTCCAGACCTCATCTGGTTCAACAACATCGAGAGTGTGCGCTCAGCCAACTGGTATGTGCAGATGCTCTATTCTACCAACAAGGGTACCAACGTGCTGAAACTTACCGAGAACGGGAAACCCGTTACTGGTGCTGAAGGGTTATATGCATCGGCGGTCTACGACAAGAATACCAAGCAGTACATCGTGAAAATCGCCAACACTTCAGCCGACAAGCAAGACATCACGCTCACATTCAAGGGCGTGAAGCAGTTGGGATTGGGCACCTGTCAGACCATGCAAGCTGACGAAAACGCCGAGAACTCTCTCCGTCACAAAGACAATGTGGTGCCGAAAGAAAGTTCTATTGAGGGACGTGGCAACATCGTCAACCTGACCATTCCTGCCAAAGCGTTCAAGGTAATCAGACTGTAATTTTACGGCAACCATATCATTATTATGCCAATCATAAGCGTTTCTTCATTGCACGATCCCGGACTTGAGGTGTTCGGATCGCTGACTGAGCGACAACTAAAATCCTGCACACCTGTTGAGGGCGGACTGTTTATAGCCGAAAGTCCTAAGGTAATCAGGGTGGCACTGGATGCTGGCTATGAGCCTGTGTCGCTATTGTGCGAAGAAAAACACCTTGAGGGCGATGCCAAAGACATCATTCTCCGTTGTGGAGACATCCCTGTCTATGTGGGCGAACGGCAGTTGCTCGCCTCGCTCACGGGCTATGTGCTCACGCGGGGAGTGCTATGTGCCATGCGGAGGAAGCCCATGCCGAAAGTGGAAGACGTGTGTCGAGAGGCTCGGCGAGTGGTAGTCATCAATGGCGTGGTGGACAATACCAATATCGGAGCCATCTTCCGCTCGGCTGCAGCACTGGGAATGGATGCCGTGGTGATGACGAGTGATTCGTGCGATCCACTCAATCGCCGTTCGGTCAGAGTTTCTATGGGCTCGGTCTTCCTTGTGCCTTGGACATGGGCAGACGATTATCAGAGTGCCTTGAACGCCTTAAACTTCAAGACGGTGGCAATGGCTTTGACCGACCAGTCGGTGGCTATCGATGACGAAAGACTGAAAGTTGAGGAACGGCTCGCTATCATTATGGGTACGGAGGGCGATGGACTGCCACAAGAAGCCATCGATGCGGCGGATTATGTGGCACGCATACCGATGTCGTATCATGTGGATTCGCTGAATGTAGCTGCTGCTTCGGCAGTTGCTTTTTGGGAACTAAGGAAGCGCAACTGACGGTAGCAGCATTGCCGATGGGCGTGTAGATGTCCAGTCGCAAAGGCATAATCTCCCTTCAAACGTCCCGATGAGCATCTCGCCACATGGTGTAGCAAAGAGGCTGGTGTGGATTACATGTTTCATGATGAATAAGAAACGCCTTGGAAAATCCTCTGTTGGGTTTTCCAAGGCGTAGTTTTATGTGCTTGTTTTGCCTATCGGCATTGGAGCGCTTAGATGAGTTGTGGCAAGAAACATGACACAATCAAGACGAGAATGCCAAGGATAAGTACGGCAATCGTATTCTGTGAACATCCTTTCCACTCCTTGAGAATGATGCCCCAAACGTTGGAGAACACCACGTTGAGTGCCATCAGGATGCAGAACGATAGGGTTGTCAGTGTAGGAGACTCTGTGAGGAAACCTTTTCCTAGCGACAAACCGAAGAATTGACTATACCAAAGGGCACCTGCAAGGGCACAGAACACGAGGTTGTTGCACCATACGCTACCATTTTTGTAGTCGCCCCATGTGTTGTTCTTAGCATTCTGGTAGAAGCAATAGATGGCGTTGGTCACGAAACCTCCCAAGGTGACGAGCAGTGTAGCGGGCAGCGTCTTATACATAGCGGGCGTAAGATCACCGAAGTTGATATCCTTTCCGAATTCAAGTCCCACGTTGAAGCAGCCGCTCATGAAGCCTGCGAGCAGCGCAATGGCAAGTCCCTTGGGGAAGTCGAAGTCCTTAACGGCAGCTTTCTTTTCCTCTTCAGACAACGAAGCCGACTTCATGGAGCCTGCCACCCCGATGATTGCAATACCAATCAGTGTGACTACCACCCCGAGGATGACGGCGAAGGTGAGTTTGCTCAGCGCATCGCTCTCTGGGAAAAAGATGTTGAGCAATACAGGACCCATGATAGTGCCAAGTCCGGCGCATGTGCCCAAGGCGATAGACTGACCGAGAGCCACACCGAGATAGCGCATGGAAAGACCGAAGGTCAGTCCGCCCACGCCCCACAAAACACCGAAAAACATGGTCATCAAGATGTTGAAACCACTGCCATTAGCAAGCAACTCACAGAGAGAATGACCTGCTGGAACGGCGAGCAACGCACCGAGGAGCGGGAATACAATCCAAGCGAATACACCCTGAACTAACCAATAAGACTCCCAACTCCAGTTTTTTATCTTGTTGATAGGCACATAACAGCTCGATTGGCAGAATGCGCCGATGGCGATAATGAGTAATCCAATGATAATTTCCATAGTATTTTCATGAAAAAAGGTCGGAGGCGTTCAGAGGACTCCGAGTACTCTGAGGTCTCCGACCTTGTGTTTTATATATTACTGTTATTGAGCTAGCTTCTCTTAGACAATACGTCTGCCTCATATTTCTCAACGTCTGCGAGGTAGCTTTCTGCTACGGGAACGTTGTTCTTCAAGTTGAAGTAGTCGTAGACAGCACCCATTGGCAATGTCTTAGCCTCTTCGAGAAGGGCAAGACGCTCGAAGAGCTTGCCTTCGTCCTCGTACTTGCGCAGAGCAGCAAGAGGCTCAAGGAATGCCTGGAGCAATGACTTCTGAGCAGCGCGAACACCGATGATGTAAGCACCGATACGGTTGATAGAAGCATCGAAGTAGTCGAGGCCGATGTGAGCACGATCGAGTGCGTTAGCACGTACCAATTCTGAGAAGAGGTTGCGAGTGTTGTCGTCGAACAGTGTCACGTGGTCTGAATCCCAGTGCATAGGACGAGAAACGTGGAGCATCAGCTCAGGCACGTAGAGCAAGAGAGCGGAAACAGCATCTGAAACGTTTTCTGTAGGCTCGTAGTGACCGGTGTCGAGTGTGTAGATAACATTGTTCTTCGCACAGTAACCTGTATAGAAATAGTTAGAGCCAACGGTGTATGCTTCAAGGCCGATACCGAAGAGCTTAGCTTCGAGACATGACTTCATGCCTGGCAGATCTTCTGCGAGGATTTCGTCGAGGCTCTCTTTCAGAATCTGACGATAACGAGCTTTCTCCACAGTGAGGTCTTTGCTACCATCGTGCACCCAGATGTTCATGATACAAGGATCGTCTTGATACTTACCCATAGCGTCTGCAATGCGGCGGCAACGCTTGGTATGCTCAATCCAGAAGTCACGAATCTCCTTGTCAGGATTAGAGAGTGAGAGGTTGCCACTCTTCGGATGAGAGAACGAAGTGGAGTTGAAGTCGAGCTTCATGTCGTGCTCTTTACCCCACTGCATCCAACCCTGGAAGTGCTCAACGCCTACTTGGTCGCGGTCAACAAACTTGCCACCGAACTCTCCGTAGGTTTCGTGCAGGTTGAGACGGAATGTACCAGCGAGCATAGACTTCACTTTCTCGATGTCCTGACGAAGTTCATCGATGTTGCGAGCCTTGCCTGGATAGTTACCTGTTGTCTGGATACCACCAGAAGCTGCTACGTTGCGCTCGAAGCCTACCACGTCGTCAGCCTGCCAGCAGTGCAGAGAGATAGGCGTCTTCTCCAACAGTTCGATAGCCTTGTCTGTATCAACACCGAGAGCGGCATAGCGCTCTTTCGCTACTTCGTAATTCTTTTTAATCTGTTCTGCATTCATTGTTTTATGGTTTTATGGTTTGTTTTTATATGATAATTATTTCTCTGTGATGCTGAGATACTTCTTGTAGGCAGCATCCCATTCGGTCTTGTCTTGGGGCTCAAACTCCTGCAACTCAATGCTAGCGGCAATGATGCGACGCATATCCCATATGTCTGTCACATCGCCAGAAGCCTTGGCTTGGAGCATAATGTTTCCGATGGCTGTTCCTTCTTGTGGACCTGCGAGCACTTTCACGCCGAGAGAGTTGGCAGTGAACTGGTCGAGATAGACGTTCTTTGAGCCGCCACCAATGATGTGGAGCACCTCGATGGGGAACTCTGCCATCTCTTGCAGATAGGAGAACACCTGGCGATAGCGGAGTGCCAAGCTGTCGAAGATGCATCGGCAGATCTCTGCATGACCTTCGGGTACGGGTTCGCCGTGCTCCTTACAATAGGTCTGAATGGCTTCTACCATCGAAGAGGGGTTGGCAAACATTTGGTCATCGGGGTTGATGAGGCACTTGAAAGGCTCGCATTCCATCGCTTCGCCTTGCAGTTGTGGGTGTGACATGCCTTTCACCTCGGGCCATTCCTGACGGCAACGTTCATAGAGCCACATGCCGCAGATGTTTTTCAAGAAGCGTGTGGTGCCGTCAATACCGCCTTCGTTGGTGAAGTTGCGCTCGTAGCTCACCTTGTTGATGATGGCATCTTTGGTCTCGATGCCCATCAGGCTCCATGTGCCTGAACTGAGATAAGCAAACTTCTCATCCTTTGCAGGTACGGCTGCCACCGCACTACCAGTGTCGTGACCAGCCACAGCGATTACGGGAACTGGACCGAGTCCGGTCATCTTTTGTACTTCAGCGGTGAGTGTACCAATCATTTCGCCTGGGTTCACCATTCTGCCGAACTTACTGCGGCTCAAGTTGAGGCTTGCCAACAGTTTCTCGTCGAGTTGTTTGGTGCGTGGATCCAGCAACTGGCTGGTAGACGCAATGGTATATTCACATACCTCGTTGCCTGTGAGCATGTAGCTCAGACAATCGGGCACGAAGAGTATCTTGTTTGCCTGTTTCAGTGCAGAGTTATCTGCACGGCGCATAGCATATAGTTGGAACAAGGAGTTGAAGTTCATAAACTGTATGCCAGTGATGTCATACACCTCCTCTTTGCTCACTTTCTGCTGGAAGTAGTCTTCCATAGCTCCGAACGTATGAGGGTCGCGGTAGGCGAGCGGATTGCGGAGGATGGCTCCGTCCTCACCGATACACACGAAGTCTACGCCCCAAGTGTCGATGCCGATAGAACTGATCTTGATGTCGCGCTGGGCAACAGTCTTCAGTCCTTTGATGATTTCATTATAGAGGGCATAGATGTCCCAATAGAAATGACCACCCGTTTCGATCAAGTTATTGTCGAAGCGTGTGATTTCTTCCAGTTCAAACTTGCCGTCGTTGAGCGAGCCCAAGATGGTGCGTCCGCTAGTTGCGCCCAAGTCTACGGCGAAATAATACTTGGTGTTGTTATTGCTTTCCATGATTGGTTTTATAAGATTCGATTTGTTTTATCCGTTTGCAAAGATAACATAAAGGAGGAATAAATGCAACTTATTATTTGATTTTTGAGCATTGAAATTTGATTTATGTCAAATGGCGGTTGCGTTGCATGCAAAGAAAAAGGGTGATGCCGTTTTGTGCATCACCCTTGTGAGGATATAAATCATAAGGTGTTCACCTTGATTTGCTTGGTCTTAAACTTATCGCTCTCCACGTTGAGTGTCACCTTACTTGCTTTTGTTCCAGCTCTGAGAATGACGAGGGCAGAACCTTGGAAGAGACTGCGCTCATGGCTGGTGGCAAGTTCGTCGGAGGTGATGTCGCCGTTGTCTACTGCTACGATGGTGGCATCGCCCGTTACGGAAAAGCGTAGCTTGTCGTTAGCTGATAGCACTCGGCGTCCTTTCTTGTCGATGGCGTAGATGCGCACATGGAGCAGGTCTTTGCCGTCGGCATGCCAAGTTTCTTGGTCTGGCTCTATTTTCAAGGCTACGGCATCACCTGTAGTCTCGATTTTGTGGCGTGCAAACACTTTGCCTGCCTTGTATGCCACGGCTTCGATGCTGCCTGCTTCATAGCTCACGTCGTCCCACTTGATGCGGTTTCGTTCTTGTGGGTTCGTGTTGTTCTTCTTTTTCCCGATGCTTTTGCCGTTGACAAGCAGTTCTACTTCATCACCATTGGTATAGGTGTAGAGCGAAACCTTACTTCCGGGTTGTCTGTTCCAACATTCAGATTGCGATCCTGTGCTGGTCTTCACGCCGTTCCACAATCCAGCATCGCCTCCCTTCTCAATGATGCCGATGTGCACAGTGGGTGCTTCGGAGAAGAAACTCTTGGCGAAATAGGCATTGGGCTTGGGTTGGAGAGAGATGTCAAACACACCATTGTTCCATCCTTTGATTGGCCATCCTTGGCTTTCGCCAAGGTAGTCGATGGCTCCCCAATATGCTAAACCAATCACTTTGTCGAGATTCATCTCAAAGAAGTTGGGCCCCATTGCCGCTACGCTCGCCTCGCTTTGATAGAATGACTTTTCGGGGTAGCGTCGACTGTCGCCAGGGAAGTACATATAACGATAGTTGTATGAATTCACTTCGGTAGCGATAGCGAGCGGCGCAGGGATGGAGTCGGTTTCCAAACTGCGGTAGCGTGGGTGCATGGCTACTGTTGTCAAGCGGGTGTTGTCATAGCGGTGGAGCAGTTCTCGTTGCAGTTTGTAGGCGGTCACGCCCCAGTCGTTGAATGGCAAATTGGCGTATTGTTGCAGTTCGTTGCCCAAACTCCAGAGTACTACAGATGGGTGGTTGCGGTCGCGCTTCACGAATTCAGCTACGTCATATTGCCAAATGGACGTCCAGTCGGCACGTCCGCCAGCATACTGCGTGAGCCATTTATCATACAATTCATCTACGACCAACAGTCCGTATTTGTCGCAAAGGCGAAGGAAGTCTTCGCTATAGGGATTGTGCGAGGTGCGTACGTGGTTGAAGCCAAACTCCTTCATCAGCTTTATTCGTTTCTCAATGGCGCGCGGATAGGCTGCCGCACCGAGTGCACCGAGCGTGTGGTGGTTTGCCCATCCCTTGAGCAACACCTTTTTACCGTTGAGCAACAGTCCTTGGTCGGGAGTAATCTCTACGGTGCGCACACCGAATGGTTCTTTGATGCAGTCTGCCACGGAGCCGTCAGCGTTGTAGAGCGTCACTTCTGCTATATATAAATAAGGTGAATCGCACGACCACAGTTTAGCATTGTCGAGGTGGATGGTGGGCAGCTCATACTCCCGATCTCTCCACTTGGCGTTGAATGCCACATCACTTTTCTGTTCTGCCACCACTTTACCATCGGCATCAAAGATTTTCACGCCCACGGGTATTGCCTTTTGCTTGCCGCGGCAGAATATCTCTGCCTGAATGTCCACCTTATTGTTGTCTGTGGTGCGAATGAAGAGCGGATGGCGTGGAAAGTAGAGATTCTTGTCTGTAACGATGATGTTCACATCGCGATACAGTCCGCCGCCTGTATACCAACGTGAGTTGTTTGGGTTGCGTGTGTCGGCTTTCACGGTTATTTCGTTCTCTTGACCAAACTTCAACTTGTCGGTAATGTCCATGTCAAAGCCCAAGTAGCCATAGTCGGTGCCACCGATACGTTGGCCGTTCAAGTAGACATCGCCCACAAGCATGATGCCTTGGAAATCGAGCACGATGCGTTTCCCCTTCCATTCAGCTTGTGGTGTCAAGGCATAACGATACCAACTGATGCCCATCTCTTTGAAGCCTCGTGGACTGAGGCGGCTTTTCACGTTGGCACCAGCATCACTATTGTCAGGACGTTCTGAGGCATCGGGCGCCACCCAGTCTTGACTTATCTGGAAGTCGTGCGGTAAGTTCACGATTTCCATTTGGCTCTTAGGTACTTGTTTCAGACTTACATCACCACGATGGAATTGCCATCCCATGTTGATGTTGATGGTGTCACGCACCGCAGCATTCAGAGGGAGCAATCCAAAGAATGCCAATGAAGACAAGATAACGTGTCGTTTATTCATATGATTTTTGTTTTAGTTATTCTATCTATCTATTTTATTAGCAACGGATCAATCATTTAGTTGCCGTCAGGTTTGGTTGTGTCAGCTTTGACAGAAGTGTACCACACGAACTTAGTGAAGTCGTCGGGGTGTGCAGGCGAATAGTCTTTCCAGTCGGGGCGCAGGTCTTTGATGATGGGCAGGTTGAGTTGTTTCATTCCCATCACGACCATTTTTGCCACTTCATAGGCTCCATATGGATTGAAGTGGGTGTTGTCGGCGAGGGCTTGTGTTTGTCCTGGGTAGGTGTTGGCAGGGTAGTGTACCAATGCCTTAGTGCTATTCTCGTAGCCTAAGGTCTCGAAGAAGGTGCGTGTCATGTCGTGCAACTCTATCACGGGAACCTTTTCTCGCTTTGCTACAGCGCGCATGGCATCGGGGTAGTCGCCGTGGGTCTCTTCGATTTTCGTGTTGGTGGCATCAAACTTGCGGCGCTGTGTGGGCGTGATGAAAACGATGTTACCACCTTTCTTGCGCACATTGTCAACAAAAATCTTCAGGTTGTGAACGAAGTTATACCATGCCCCGTCTCCTGGACGGCGCTCTTTTTGGTCGTTGTGCCCGAATTCACAAAATACGTAATCACCCTTTTTCATCATCGAAAGCACCTTGTCAAGGCGATTTTGGGCAATGAACGTGCCAGCTGTAAGTCCACTTTCTGCATGGTTAGAGATGCTGATGTTAGTATTGAACCAGCGTGGTATCATCTGTCCCCAACTTGCATAAGGCTCGAATGCTTGGTCTACTACGGTCGAGTTGCCACACAAGAAGAGTGTGGTTGCTTGTGTGTTGGGCGTGATTTCTATCTTGTTCACGATGGGGTTGGCACCTGTAAACTCAAGTGTGAGGCGGTCGTCCCAACTGAAATGTCCTCCTCTTTCTCGTGGCTTCAGCTTCACTGATTTTTTGTCGTCTATCATTGGCGAACGCTTGCTTACCACAAACTCAAACGTTTTCAGTTCGCCTTTCTTGGTCGGGGTCTCTTCCAAAAGCAGTCTTCTCGCTTCGGCGCGCACCACGGTGCTGGCTGCTTTCTTCTTCGAACCGAGCGTCACGCGCACGAGGTAGTTGCCATCGGGTACCTTCACTGAATAGAAAAACGATTTGTTCCCCTTTGCAGCGGTAGCGTCAACGGCATCGTAGCCATAGCCAGTAGCGTCGGAATAATTGGGCTGCTGCTTAGTTAAGTCGAATGTTTGGGCAGATGTGGAAAGAGGAGCAAACGCAGAAAGAACTCCTAAAAGGAAAAGTTTTGTGTATTTATTCATTGTATTGGGTATTGATTTTGTTTGCCTACAAAATTACGGAAGTTTCTCGGAATAGCTCTAAACATAGCGTACAAAAATTCTACATATCGTCCAAATAATATCTATTTTATTTTGTGTTGTCTTTGATTTGCATTACCTTTGTCGATGCACTAATATATTACCATTTGTTAATCGGAGGATTCATCATGAAAAAGATAACTGTTGAGAATTTCGATGCTGAATATGAGGATACCATAGAACAGCAGCAAATCGATAAGTTCGTGTGCGATGAGATGGGGCGGCAGATACACCGCTATATCAAGGGCATGGCTGGCAGTAAGCAGATTATGCTCAAATTTGAGGAACAACTGTCTTCTTTGACAGTGGCACAGAAAGAGGAGGCGATAGCCCGATATATAGATTTGAACCGCAAAGCCATCAGTGGACTTGACTTTAAGATTGTGCTCACGCGTGCTATGGCGAACTATTGCGACACGTTTGACTATCTGCTCACGTTGGTGAACGACAAGCGCAAGATGGTCTACTACCTTAACCGTATTAAGAGTAAATATATTCAATATCATACGGTGTTTGAAGAAAACGGCAAGTTCGGCATCAAAGACCATGCGGGCAAAGTGATTGTCCAACCTTGCTACGACTTTCTCCGCACGGTGTATACTTATGTTGACG
>CAVKQP010000035.1:0-2757 GCA_963658165.1 Clostridium sp. CAG:302
ATATAATAAGGTATAGAGCTTTTCAAACCCATCTATATAATAAGGTGTAAAAGGCATTAGCGGAATTGAATAATTCAAGGGTTTTATTTTGCCGTTATTCCATTTTCCACTAACTTTGCAAGCCGAATGCAAAAGTACAAAAATGTATCGATTAAACCTACCGAGTTATCAAATAAAAATTTCAGGAACGCAGCTTAAACCCACTATTTTTGACATTCTAAGACGGAAATATGTGGCGCTGACTCCCGAAGAATGGGTTAGGCAACATTTCATACATTATCTGATTGAGCATAAGAACTACCCCACTTCACTACTCGCAAACGAGGTAAAACTACAGGTGGGCGACAAAACATTGCGCGCTGACAGTGTACTCTACGACACCAGTCTACAGCCAAGAATGATTGTAGAATACAAAGCTCCGACCATCAAACTCACCCAAAAGGTGTTCGACCAAATATCTATCTACAACATGCTCCTCAAAGTAGACTACCTTATCGTAAGCAATGGCATGGAGAGTTACTGTTGCAAAATGGACTACGAAAGCCATAGTTATACCTTCTTGAGAGAGGTTCCTGACTATAAAAACATTTGACAAAAACAGCAATACATTATCAGTAAAAATATTAAACAAAAGCAAACAACATATGGCAATAGGTAAATGGATTGGTGGATTCTTGGGATTCATAACCGCAGGACCGCTTGGAGCCCTTGCCGGCATCGTATTAGGATCTCTTTTTGATAAGGGACTTGACGAAGTAAACACACCCGACCATAATATTTTTGACGATCAACAACGCCAAACAGAAGGACAACGCAACTCGTTTTTCTTTTCCTTTCTCGTGCTCGCAGCCTACGTCATCAAAGCCGACGGAAGAATTATGCATTCGGAAATGGAATGTGTAAGGAGATTTTTGCGCAACAATTTCGGACCTGCAGCCGAGCAACAAGGCAACGAGATATTGCTCAAAATATTTGACGAACAAAAGAAGATGGAAAGCCGACAACCAGGTTCCTTCAAGAAAGCAGTAATGCAAAGTGGAGAGCAAATAGCTGCCAATATGGACTACGGACAGCGGCTGCAACTGCTCAACTTTCTCGCGATGGTTGCCAAAGCCGACAACAACGTCACCCAAGAAGAGATAGTCGCTATCCGTGAAATTGCCCATGCCATGCTATTGAATGACATGGAAGTGGATTCTATCTTTAATCTCGGTAAAGACAACCTAGATTCCGCCTATAAAGTATTGGAAATTTCACCATCTGCTACCGACGAAGAAGTGAAAGCCGCCTACCGCAAGATGGCTCTCAAGCACCATCCCGACCGCGTGGCAACACTCGGAGAGGACATGAGACGAACGGCAGAAAAGAAATTCCAAGAAATAAACGAAGCTAAAGAACGCATATACAAAGCTCGCGGCATCCGATAGTTTTCTCCTGACACAAAGGCCCTATACACCCATTCACAACATTCAAATACATTATTCTACAACATCATTTTTAGTAAGCAACACGCAAAATGAACGAATCAGCACGCACCTTTACATTGGTAGCTCTCATCACGTCTCTGCTGCTGTTCATGCACTTGCTGCCCACACTCTCGGTGGGCGGCACCGATCTTCGCCCCGTCAACATTCTGAGCGAAATCATTAAACCTCAAGAGACCGAAGTCACAGACATTATCCCCAAGCCCGTTCCGCCCAAGCGCATCGCCCAGAAAAAGGAGAAAGCCACAGATGGAAGCACACAGAAGCCCAAAGTAAAGAAGCCTCATCCCGGAGTGACCGAGATTGACGACTATGGCACTGCCGCACCCGAAATGGATCATTTCTATGCAGCTCTGAAGAACCACAAGCACATGAACCGTCCCGTGCGCATCGCCTACTATGGCGACTCTTTCATTGAAGGAGATATTCTCACATGCGACTTGCGTGAAATGTTGCAACAAAAATTCGGTGGTGTAGGAACCGGATGGATAGACTGCGGCAATCCTTTCATACGCAACCGCCGCACCATTTCACAACAATTCAGTGGACTCACCGAGCACGAAGTTGTAAAGAAACCATTTGACCATGCCCTTGAAGGCATCAGCCAACGATATACAAATGTGTCAGAAGGCGCCCAAGTGACCAACACAGGAACAAAATACAAGCCCCTCACGGCCACATGGACCTCTGCAAAAATCTATTTCAAAAGCACTGGAGGCTTCAATATGCAAACCTCTATCAACAATACTGCGGCAGAAACTACTGCCATCTCTGGCTCTGACGAAGTGCAAGTGCACGAAACGTTAGGCAACATGAACAGCATCAAATATCAGTTCAAAGGTGTCAGCGCTGGCACCCTTGCCTACGGAATAGCCCTTGAAGGACAGCACGGCGTGTCTCTCGATAACTTCAGCATGCGTGGGTCGGCTGGCTTCACGTTGGCAAGCATTCCACTGAAAACGATGAAGGAATTTGCCAAGTTGCGCCCCTACGACCTCATCATTCTCCACTTTGGAATCAATGTGGTGAATAGCCGCAACACTTCATCCATCTACAAGACCTACGTCAATCGCATGAAGAAAGTTGTAGAACTGATGAAGCAAGCTTATCCAAATGCCAGCATCCTCGTGGTCAGCGTGCCCGACCGTGACGAACGCACCGCCTCAGGCATTACCACTATGCGCGGCGTGGAAGAACTCGGAGCCTATCAGAAGCTCATGGCTTCACAAGCAGGAGTTGCCTTCTACGACCTATTCAAAGGCATGGGTGGCAA
>CAVKQP010000035.1:2808-13553 GCA_963658165.1 Clostridium sp. CAG:302
GCAAAGGCAGCATGAAAAAGCTCGTAGACAAAAATATGGCCAACAAGGACTATACCCACCTGTCGTATGGTGGAGGAAAGATTGTAGCGACTGCTTTCTACAAGTCGCTTATGGCTGGATATGAAGACTATAATTGACTTAGAACGACAACAAGATGAACGCATATAGCGATATTATCACCAACATACTGCACACCCTCAGCTATAATCCACAAGAACCTATGATATTCAGCAGCGGAACTTTCTTGCTGCTCTTCCTTGGTTTCTCGTTTATTTATATGCTCCTGCAAAAGCGGTTTAACGCCCGACTGCTCTTTGTAACCCTGTTCTCCTACTATTTCTACTACAAGAGTAGTGGCATATACTTCATCCTACTTGCAGTGGTCACTACATCCGACTTCTACATCGCCCGTGCCATTGCCCACCACAAGGACAATAAACAACTCGGTAAACGACTCGTCACCCTCAGCTTGTTGATAGACCTCGGACTACTCGGCTACTTTAAGTATACCAACTTTTTTGCTGGAATGATTGCCCAGATGATAGGACACAACTTCCAACCTTGGGACATCTTCCTCCCTGTAGGCATCAGTTTTTTCACGTTCCAAAGCATGAGCTACACCATCGATGTGTATCGGGGCAGTCTGAAACCATTGCCCCACTTGCTCGACTACGCCTTCTACGTATCATTTTTCCCACAGCTCGTAGCTGGCCCTATCGTCCGTGCAAGCGACTTTGCACCGCAGATAAGCAAACCAATACGCGTCACTCGCATGATGTTTGCGCAAGGAGTCTACTTCATTATCATCGGGCTTTTCAAGAAAGCGGTGATCAGTGACTATATCTCACTCAACTTCGTCGACCGCATATTCGACAATCCTAACCTCTACTCTGGACTTGAAAACCTGCTCGGAGTCTATGGTTACGCTATGCAGATCTATTGCGACTTCAGCGGCTATAGCGATATGGCCATTGGCATAGCCCTACTGTTAGGGTTCCATTTTCCCCTCAACTTCAACGCCCCCTATCGCAGTACAAGCATCACAGACTTTTGGCGTCGATGGCACATCTCGCTCTCTACTTGGATTCGCGACTACATCTACATTTCGCTTGGCGGCAACCGAAAGGGCAAGGTGCGCCAATACGTGAACCTCATCATCACCATGCTCCTTGGTGGATTGTGGCACGGAGCCAGCCTCAACTTCGTCTTTTGGGGTGGTATGCACGGCATGGCGCTTGCACTGCACAAATATTTCAGCCAAGAAATTCTGCACCACGACAAGCACTACGCGCCTAAGGGATGGCGCAAATGGGGCGCCATCATTCTAACGTTCCATTTTGTATGCCTCGCTTGGATATTTTTCCGCAACTCCACATTCGCAGGTAGTTGGTTGATGATTCGACAGATATTCACCGATTTCCACCCCGAGCTGTTCACCCAAGTAGCCGAAGGATATAAATACATCCTCTTGCTGATGGCCTTTGGCTATGTCAGCCATTTCTTGCCCGACAGTTGGCAAAACGGCATCATCCGCCTCATCAGTAAGACCAACGTGGTGGTTTGCGCCCTACTCATCACCGCAGTCATCTACGTGGTGATCCAAGTGAAGAGCAGCGGCATACAGCCATTCATCTACTTCCAATTCTAACACCCCTATTTTCCAGTGGGCACTCATAAATCAAGAGTCCCGATGCAAAGTTTCACTTCGCATCGGGACTCTTGATTTTATCTATCGGTCACCCAACGCACCCTATGGGCGGCAACCGTTTTTCCAATGTATTAATCCTCGTCTTCAGCGTCACGCTTACGGATGGCACGCTTGCGCTTGGGCTTCTCCTCTACTGGAGTCTCCACCTTTACACCTGCCAGTTCAGGATCAATCATGATACGACCACAATATTCGCACACGATAACCTTCTTGTGCATCTTGATGTCGAGCTGACGCTGAGGCGGAATCTTGTTGAAGCAACCACCACAAGCATCACGCTGCACATAGACAATTCCTAGTCCGTTACGTGCATTCTTACGGATGCGCTGGAAACTGGTGAGCAGTCTTGGTTCTATTTTTGTCTCCAATTCACTTGCTTTCACCTTGAGGATTTCCTCTTCCTCACGTGTTTCCTGCATGATTTCCTCCAGTTCCGACTTCTTGTCAGCGAGCGCTTTCGTGCGGTCTTCTATGAGTTCTTCACTCTTGGCGAGGTCTTTCTTCTTCTCCTCCACCTTCACAAGAGCTTCCTTGATTTTCTTGTTGCAAAGTTCTATTTCCAGATTTTGGAACTCTATCTCCTTGCTCAGCGTGTCATATTCGCGGTTGTTCTTCACATCATTGAGCTGGTTCTTATATCTTTCCACGCTCGCCTGTGCCTCTGCAATCTCGCTTTTCTTCTGGTTCACAGCATCTTGAAACTCCTGAATCTCGTTTGAGATGTTGTTCACACGCGTGTTCAGACCTTGGATTTCATCTTCCAAGTCCTGCACTTCGAGAGGCAACTCACCTCTCACTGCCCGCTTCTCGTCAATGGCAGAAAGTGTAGTCTGCAACTGATAAAGCGTCTTCAGCTTCTCTTCTACTGACAATTCTGTAGGATTTTTCTTTACCATAATTATTATAGATAAATGATGGGATTAGTGTTCACCTGCGTCAAGTAGCAACGCACGCCTTCACACTGCTCCTCTATTATTGTTTTAAATATTTCGTTCGTATATTGTTCGCTCTGATAGTGCCCCATCACGGCTATTTGAATTTGCTGTTCTCTACCGAAATACTCATGGTAGTGCATCTCGCCCGTCACAAAAGCATCTGCTCCGGCAGCCACAGCCTCATCAAGCAAGAAAGACCCTGCCCCACCACAAAGTGCTACGCGAGAAATCGGACGGCGCAACAATTGGTTGCATTCCAAACATTCCACGCCAAACACTCGCTTCAACAGCACCACAAAGTCATCGGCTGCTAATGGTTCTGGCAATGTTCCCATCACACCGCTAGCACCTTCTACACCGTCAACTGTGCGCACAGGGGTGAAGAAATCCACGTCTACAAGCCCCATTTTCTCGGCTATCTTGAAGTTCACACCGCCCCGCGCATTGTCCATATTAGTATGCATCGAAACAATGCACACCTTATGTTCGATTGCTTTCGCCACAGTGCGCTGCACATCATTCTCGCCAGCAATACGACGAAGTGGGCGGAAGATGAGCGGATGGTGCGACACAATCAGGTTGCACCCCAGCTTTATAGCTTCGTCTACCACCTGTTCCGTCACGTCAAGACACAACAAAGCCCCTGAAATATCCGCCTCTGTCAATCCTACCTGCAAGCCAGCATTGTCATAGCTCTCTTGCAGGGGCAGGGGCGCGAAACGTTCAAGGGCACTTACCACTTCTCTTATTTTCACGCTTTTCAGCCTTTATATGTATCTATATATTCGTTGCAAAGTTAGTGAATTCCAATCAAGAAAGAAAGAAAACGCACAAAAAATTAGAATATCTTAACCTCCCATCACATCAGCGTAACTATTCAGTAGTAAGCGTGTGTGTGTGTTCATTTTGACTTAATCCATTAAAAATTTCCTCCAATATGCTAATTTGCCCAGTCGTCCAAGCTGTGTTCTGCCTCTACGCGGCGCTCCACACTATCGGGCAGTGCGGGGAAGAAATCTATGCCAGTGATGCGTTCCACCTCGTCAACTGAGTTTACATAGGAGTCCTTCGGGCGGTTTCCCTCCACATTCTTATAGATAAAGCCTATCGCCTTGGGCGTTACCTTCAAACAAAGCACCACCTTAAAGAAAGCATCGGGCACGGCTATGTGGTTCTTGCCGATGGTTTTCGGTTTCCCCTTATAAAAGATGGGGCCTGCCACGATATAGATATCGCCATAGCGTTTCGCCCATCGGCGGCACTGATTCTCCATTTCGTTCCAGTCACCACGGTTCAGTCCGCCATTCTGCGGGCAGATATTGGTGAACAGAAACGACTGTTCTTGCGCCAATCGGCTCCACTTGTTGTCACCCGAAGGGCACATGTGTCCCCGATCATAGCCCGACCGTGCGTAGTCACTGTCTACGGCTCTCGGTTCGGGCACCTCTTCGTCTTCGTGAAACTTAATGCCTTCACGTTTATACTCCCCTGTGGTATGGTCTGCTGTGAGATGCCACGCCACCCAGTTGGGTTGTCGTGTATCTTTATTGTATGATGTCGTGTAGCCTTCACGCTTTAGTATCTGTTCTGCCACACCTTGCAGTGGGGCTGGCACTTCCACTTGCTGATCCTTTGCGGCCTCTACACCCGTGGTTTGTAGTTCTGTTGTCTGCTGGGCAGCATACACCTTTGAAAACTGGTCTATCCGTTTTCTACTGTCTGCACAAGCCGCCAAAGCCACGGCAAGGCATAGACAAATGCCATATCTTCCGTATTTCATATCTATAAAATCAATATGAGTGCAAAGATAACTATTTTCTTCAGACTTTGCACTATATCAAGAAGAATTGGCTACACCACAACCATAAAAACAAGAAACAAACAAGTGGGCTTTCTTTTTGTATTGTCTTCGAATTGCACTACCTTTGCAAGCAAACAACAAAACCATGCAAACAAAATACTCGTTGCCCCCCGAATGGCATCCACAAAGTGGCATCCAACTCACTTGGCCGCACGCCCACACCGACTGGGCGGACTATCTGAACCAAATCACCGTCACTTTTCTGGAGATGACGCGTGCCATTGCACGACACGAGAAGGTGCTCATCGTCACGCCATATGTGGATGATGTGCGGGCATTGGTGCTTGCTTCTACTGATACATCGCTCCACCACAACCTCGTGTTTCGCTCTTGTCCCACCAACGACACGTGGGCACGTGATCATGCTTTTCTTTCCCTTTTGTGCACCAATGGCCCGAAAGAAACTCCTGCACAGCTTGTTGATTTCCAGTTCAATGGCTGGGGCGGAAAGTTTGAAGCCACACTCGACAACCGCATCAATGCCCGCCTCTTCTTCGATGGGGCATTCCGCGGCACGCTTGTCAACCGCAATGAGTTCGTGCTTGAGGGCGGATCGGTGGAAAGCGACGGTCGAGGCACCATTTTTACTACCTCGCAGTGTCTGCTTGCACCCCACCGCAACCAACCACTCTCGCAAGTTTCTATCACCAAGAAATTGAAACAATGGCTCGGTGTAGAGCGCATTGTGTGGCTCGATCACGGCAACCTGATGGGTGACGACACCGATGGCCACATCGATACCATTGTGCGCACAGCTCCCGACGACACCTTATTATATATAGGCACTGACAACATGAACGATCCGCAATATGATGATTTCAAGGCGCTCGAAGCTCAGTTGCAGACACTCCGCACCCTTGAAGGTCGTCCCTACCGGCTGCTTAAGCTCCCCATACCCGACGCCATCTACGACGGAACAGACCGTTTGCCTGCCACCTATGCCAACTTTGTCATTATCAATGGTGCCGTGCTCTGCCCCACCTATGCGCAACCCGACCATGACCAAGCAGCCATCTCCACACTGCAACAAGCCTTCCCAGATCGTGAAATCATCGCCATCGATGCACGCACAGTCATCCGCCAACATGGTTCACTTCACTGTCTGACCATGCAATATCCCGAGGGCGTCATCGTCTGAACCACTACAATCAACAAGAAAAACATGGATTCACAAGAAGCTATCAAGCGGCTTGAAGACAAAGACATCAAGCCCACCGCCAACAGAATACTCGTGCTCAAGACTCTTGTCAAGGAGCACCGGCCCATGAGTCTGTCGAACATTGAGATCACCATGCCGATGATGGACAAGTCGAGCATCTTCCGCGTGCTCACGCTCTTCCTTGAACACGACGTGGTTCACGCCTTTGAAGACGGGCGCGGTGTGCTCAACTACGAACTTTGCGAGCATCGTGGCCACTGCAACCATGCCGACGGCCACATTCATTTCTACTGCGAGTCGTGCCAAAGGTCGTTCTGCTTGGAAGACCAACAACTGCCCCACGTAGAACTACCCCAAGGGTTCTTTGCCCATTCTGTGTCGTTTGTCGTCAAGGGAGAGTGTGCTGAATGTCGGAAGAAACATCAGTAATGTTATTATAAATCGCCTTTCAACTGCATCAATGTCACCACCACTTGGTTGTAATCATTGATGGCAGCAGCGTGCTTCATCTTCATGTCGATGCATTCTTGCAGTGCATCGACATATTCCACATAGCTTATTTCGCCGTTCTCATATTCCACGCTACTAAGCCGACTGAGTTCTTCAGCTTGGCTGTCGCCTTCCTTTTCGTAATAAGCCATTCGGTTGTATGCCGCAACATAGCGGTCACGACAGGCTGTGTAGTCACTTTCGCGCTGCCGTTGCTGCTGTTTCATCTCCAGTTCCACCATTTCACGTTCCTTTTTGGCAGCCTTTACCTTGGCACGTGTGGCACCCCAGAAGAGTGGTATCCCCACGCCAACCTCAAACCCCATGAAGTTTCCACCATCATATCGGGCACGGTTCTCATGATAAGGGTCCCAACCTGTGATGACCATCTGTGTGCGCAAACCAAGTGAAAGTGATGGTGCATAACCATTCTTCTCTACCGCCACGCCCTTTTCAGCAGCCTCCAGTCGGTTTTTAGCATACTGTCCCTCAGCAGTCTGTTGATAGTCATAGTCCGTTAAAGTGTAGACCATTGGCGTCAAACGAGAGTCTGCCGGCACCACGTGGTCGGTGGTATTGAGCAGTGCCATGAGTTTGTTCTGCGCAATGATGCGCTCGCTCTCTGCCGAAGCCAGTTCGAGTTGGTTCTCCCGATGCATTCGTTCTGCCGACATCACTTCCAGTTTGCGACTCTCTCCAGCAGCATAGCGTTTGGCAGCCATATCCCGATAGCGGGTGAGCACACTGTCTTGCCGCTGAAGAATGCAGACTCGTTCTGCCTGATACACCAGCTGCCAATAAGCTGCAGCCACCTCTCCCCGCAACTGATTTCGCACCACTGCCGACTTGCTCTGTTCTGCCCGTGCTTCCGCTTTCAGTTGTCCACGACGTGCCACATAGGCAGTGGGGAAGTCTATGGTCTGCGAGAGCGTGACCGCATTGTCAGGACTACCACCCGAAGTAGGGTCTTGCGAGAGCGCCAAACTGGTCTTTTCCACATCCCAAGCCGTGCCTTGCAATGCCTGAGCACGCTCTGCCGACTTGCCAGCAACCTGCATCAGATAACTACGTTCCACCGCCATGTCGAGACATTGACTGAGTGTGAGTGTCTTGTTGTCTGCCCCTGCCGTCTGCCACAAGAGCAAGCTGAGGGCGATGAGTGATATTTTTTTCATGGATTCTGCTATTTATTTCTTTGTGAACGTCTTATAGATAGCCGGCAGCACGAGCAATGTGAGCAGTGTGGAAGTGATGAGACCGCCAATGACCACCGTAGCCAAAGGCCGCTGCACTTCGGCTCCATCGCCATGCGAAAGTGCCATAGGCAGAAATCCCATAGATGCCACAAGAGCCGTCATCAGCACGGGGCGCAAGCGTATCATGCAACTATCGGTGATGCGGCGATAGATATCTGTCACGCCATCGCGCTGCATCTGGTTCATTTGTCCGATGAGCACGATGCCGTTGAGCACGGCTACGCCGAAGAGGGCGATAAATCCCACACCTGCCGAGATAGAGAAAGGCATGCCACGCAACCACAATGCCCACACGCCGCCTATCGCTGCTAGCGGGATAGCGGAGAAGACATAGAGCGATTCACGCAGATTTTTCACCGTGGCATAGAGCAATAACAGGATGACAAGCAATGCCACAGGAATGACCACTGCCAGTCGGTTGACGGCGCTCTGCAGGTTTTGGAACTCGCCGCCGTAGGTGTAATAGTAACCCTCAGGCATCTTCAGTTTGGCATCGAGTAGTTGTTGTATTTCCTCTACCGTGCTTTGCACATCACGTCCTTTCACATTAAATCCCACGTAGATGCGACGTGCGCCATCTTCGTGCGACACCTGAGCGGGTGCAGGTTCATACATCACATCGGCTATCTGTGATAGTGGCACGTTGCCACCGCCTGACAAGGGTACAGGAAGTGAGCCAAGCGACTCTGCGGTGCGGTCGGCATTTGCCATGCGGAGCACCAAGTCAAACTTCTTCTCTCCCTCATAGACAGCTCCTGCCACGCCTCCTGCGAAAGAGGTTTCGAGCAAGGTGTTCACTTCATCAACGCTGATGCCATATTCCGCCATGCGCTCATGGTTGTAGCACACCTGTATCTGAGGCAGTCCCGACACCTCTTCCACGAAGATGCCACTCACGCCTCTCACTCCGCCAATGAGTCGTTTCACCTTGGCGGCTTGCGCAGTGAGGGTGTTGAGATCGTCACCAAATATCTTGATTGCCACATCTTGCTTGATGCCCGTAAGCAGTTCGTTGTTGCGCATCTGTATGGGTTGCGATATTTCTGCCTCCAATCCGGGTATGGTCTTAAGCGTTTCCTCCATCTTCTCCATGAGTTCATCGGTGGTTTCTGCCGATGTCCATTCTGCCTTGGGCTTCAGAGCTATCATAATGTCGGCACGCTCCACGGGCATCGGGTCGGTGGGTATCTCCGCACTACCTATGCGGCTCACCACTTGTTTCACCTCGGGATATTCGGCACGAAGCAGCTTCTCGGCTTTCGTACAACTCTCCACCATCTGCGAGAGCGAGGTGCCCTGCGACATGCTCATCTCTACGGCAAAGTCGCCTTCTTCCAGATTGGGGATAAACTCGCCACCGAGAAACTTGAAGCCGACGAGGCTCACGCAGAACAATGCCACGGCTGCCGTGATGACGTTCTTGTGTTGCACGAGCACCCAATCGAGCACGGGTCTATACCAAGTCTGCAGTTTTTCTATCATGCGATCGGAGAATGTACGCTCCGTATGCACCTTGCGGCTCAGGAAAAGTGCACTTGCCATCGGCACATAGGTCAGAGAAAGGATGAACGCACCGAGGATAGCGAAGAACACAGTGAGTGCCATCGGACGGAACATCTTGCCTTCTATGCCCACCAACGTCATGAGCGGCACATAGACAATCATGATCATGATTTCGCCGAAAGCAGCACTTTGCCTGATGCGCGATGCCGAGAAGTGCACCTCTTCGTCCATTTCCCTACATGTAAGTCGCAATGTGGGGTACTTGGCACGGCTCCCATTGATATGTGTCACCACCGCCTCAACAATGATTACTGCCGAATCTACGATCATGCCGAAGTCGATGGCGCCAAGGCTCATCAGGTTTCCAGCGATGCCAAAGGTTTCCATCATGCCGAAAGCAAAGAGCATGCTCAAGGGGATTACGCTCGCCACGACCAAGCCAGCACGCCAATTGCCGAGGAAGAGAATGAGCACAAAAATGACAATAAGCCCACCCTCGACCAAGTTGCGAGCGATGGTGCCCTCCACGCGGTTCACGAGATTGGTGCGATCAATAAACGGTTCGATGACCACACCTTCGGGTAGCGACTTCTGTATCTGTGCGATGCGCTCCTTCACCCTACGGCTCACCTGTTGGAAATTCTCACCTTTGAGCATGATGGCAATGCCCGCCACCACTTCGCCTTCGCCATTGCGGGTGACGGCGCCAAAACGTGTGGCGTGTCCATACTGTACGGTTGCCACATCGCCGATGCGCACGGGTGTGCCGTTAACGGTCTTGATGGTGATGTTGGCAATGTCGTCGAGCGACTTCACCACACCGAGTCCGCGTATGTAATATTGTGTGGAGTTTTCCTCTATATAGCTTCCGCCCGTGTTGGCATTGTTGCGTTCAAGGGCAGCAAACACCTCGCCCACGGTCAGGGCGTTGGCATTTAGCCGATCGCTATTGAGTGCCACTTCATACTGTTTCACGTAGCCGCCCCACCCCGACACTTCCGCTACGCCAGGCGTACCCGACAGTTGCTTACGCACAATCCAATCTTGAATGGTGCGCAACTGGGTGAGCGAGTACTTGTGTTCGTAGCCTTTCTTGGCACGCACCGTGTAGTGATAGATTTCGCCCAGCGCTGTGGCGATGGGGCCCATCTCGGTGTCGGTGTTCTTAGGAAGGTCTTTGGTGGCTGTCTCCAGCATTTGGTTCACCTGTGAACGTGCCCAATAGATGTCGGCATCATCATCGAAAACGAGCGTGATGACCGACAGTCCGCTACGCGAGATGCTACGGCGCTCCTGCAAGCGCGGTATGTTGGCAAGTGCCATCTCGATGGGTGTGGTGATGTATTGTTCCACTTCTTGTGCCCCCAACGACGGAGCTTGGGTGATCACCTGCACCTGATTGTCGGTGATATCGGGCGTGGAGTCGAAAGGAAGTTGCACGAGCGACCATACGCCCCATGCCACAAGCGCCAGCGTAAATACGCCTACCACGAGCTTATGACTAATGGAATAGGTGATTAACTTCTGGAACATATCAGTCCTCCTCTCCGTGTTCGCCCGTGAGCGAGGCGAGATAATAGGCATTACCAGTCACTATCTTTTGTCCCTTGCGTATGTGCTTGCATAGCGCCACCTCGGTGTAGCCATCCTGACTCACACCTGTGGTCACCTCATGACGCGAGAACACATACTCGCCATTACGGGGCGACTGGTTGAGGGCAAAGATATAGTTCTTTCCTTCGGCTGTGACAATGGCCTTAGAAGGCAGTGTGCGACACTGGGTGCGGCCTGTGGCAATGCTGCCACTCACATACATACCGTCAAAGAGTTTGGC
>CAVKQP010000036.1:0-13382 GCA_963658165.1 Clostridium sp. CAG:302
GGCATGATCCCCGCTTTTCTTTTTATATGCCGCTATCTTAATCTATGCCAAACAAACGGCCTGTCTCTTTGCTGAAAGGACAAAATGCAAGGGAAGAATCCCCGAATGGCAGTTGCGTGAAGTCAACTGCGCCCCCTCATCATATACACAATGGGGTGTCCCCCAACTATGCTCAGACCGCCTCTTCTGCCAATAGCGCAGAAGAGGCGGTCTGGTTTTTGATGCGTGCTGCCTATGGGCAGGAACAGAAAGCTAAGGATATTCTTGAGGCCAAGGGAATAGAAACGTTTTTGCCCACACACCGTAAATGTTTTGTTAGCAATGGCAAGCGCATCCTGCGCAAGGTTTCGCTCATCCCCAACTTCCTGTTTGTTAAGAGCACGGAGGCTGAGATGAAGCAGTTTGTGGGTAGGGGAAACCTTCGTTTCTTTCACCATTATTATATACCCGATGTGAGCGACGAAGATTGTCGGTCGGGTCATAAGAAACTCAAACCATTGGTTATTCCTCATGCCCAAATGGAGGCTTTCCGCAAGTGGCATGCTGTGCCCGATGATAACAAACTATTTGTCGCTGGTGGGGAGATGAATCTCAGCCAGAAGGATAGAGTGAAGGTCGTGGCAGGCCGATTTGAGGGATTGTCGGGCTATGTGTGCCGCATTAAAGGACAGTCGCGTGTAGGGGTGTTGATTGATGGTGTGGGGATGATATTCACGGCTTATGTGCCGAAGAGTATGCTTGAGAAAATATGAAAGGCGGTAAGTTTATGCTTCGCTTCGGAGTGTAGGAGTGCTCTTGTCGCTTGTAGATAATTATTCATTGAAACCTTGTCACGGCACTTGGTAAGGACGATTAAAAACTTTTTATTATGAAACATTTGAAGTATTTGTTTTTTGTGTTGATGTCTGTACTCGCATTCTCTTCATGCGAAAAAGAGGAAGAAGAGGGCGACTTGTGGAAGTATCTAGAGCTCAAGGAGGTGAAATGCCAACGTGTGGGCTGTGCTTTGCGCGTGGAATACACCATGAAGAATAAGAGCGGACAGGACCTAAACGAAGTGACATTCCGTGGTGTAGAGGCGAAAGACAACACGGGCAAAGAGTACAACAACTCGTACTACAACAAGATGTCGGTGAACGGAGGACTGCTTGCTGCCGCTGTTAATAATCGCACTTTCTCTGTGAAGAAGGGCGAGAGCTTCTCGGGCGTTTTCGTTATCGCAAACTTCGACGAGTCGAACAAAGCCAAGAACGTAAATCTCACACTGAGCGCCTCAATTCCGGATGTGAACTATTCGGGCAGCAGCACACGCAGTGGACTTTCTTGGGGCGAAGACAAGCGTGTGTTTGACGGCATCCAGACCAACGACGGCACGCTGACATACGAGAACGTATCATGTAAGTACCAGAACGGATATTGCTATTGGACATTCACGGTCACATCTTCCGTTTCTATGAGCAACTTTGATATCAAACTGAATAGCACTTACCAGGGTGTGGCACTCAATGATAACACGGGCAACCCATACAACGACTATGCCGTGTCTTACGACGGTGGCAAGTATCTAACCTGGTATGATTCCAACACTTCTACAAGTCTTACGGCAGGGAAAGCGAAGAAGGTGACTGTCAGAATCAGCAATTTCCAGTCTCAAGCAACCGAGTTTAGCGGAGCATTCTATGTTACGTCGAGCTCCAACTCGATTACGTGCGACCATCTGCACTTCTATAATATCCCTGTAACGAAATAAAGAAATGGATTGATTAGGGAGAGCAGGGGCAGACAACGCACTTGCTCTCCTTTTACTATAAGTATTACCAAACTAATAGCAAAACTATGAAAAAGGGTGTTTTAACGATGTTGGTGCTTGGCGCGGCCGCGCTGATGGCATCCTGCGGTAATGACAAGTTCACACCGCGCGAGATTGACGGTGTGGAGTTTACGGGCGACGGTATCTTCGGGGATATTCCCTATATCGCTGCCGTCCATAATATCGAGGGCTTTGAACTTGACAAGGAAATGAAGCAGTCAGGTATGTCGGCAGAGGAAAAGAAGAAAAAGGACATGGCCTTTAGCGAGGAGTATCATGCCGCCTTTGAGGATGCTATCAAATGGATAGATGGCAAGGAAGTGCCGTTTGAAAGACACGTGGGCGGTAAGACGGAGGAAATCAAGGGTGTGAAGTTGGAAGTGGACACCGTGAGGATAACGCATCATGTAGTCTATGACGACAATTTGCGCACCTATACAGCAGGAGTTCATGTGAATCTACTGCTGCCCGAAAGTTATAAAGTTGGTAGGGAGAGCATTGGCGGATATACCCATTTCAACCAGATTATCGCACTTGACAAGGACGGAAATCCCGTGTCGGAATACAACAAGGTGAACTGGCGGCGTGAAGGGTGTTATTTCAAGAATTCTCCCTTTAATCTTGATCGTGCCAACAACAAGGCGGAGATGATTGCCGAACTGAGTATCTACGACCGCACGGTGAAGCTCGTGGAGGTAGACGAGGCTGCATTTGACGAATACATGAAGAAAAGGGATGAGGCTGCCGCCAAGGATTTGGAAGAAAAAGCAGAGGAAAATAGGGGAAAAGAATTCACATTTGCAGAGGATGGCTTTGCTAGTATCACGTTGGGCGCAAAATTCAAGGATATCCCCAAGAGCTTTGAAGGGTTGTTTACGCATCTTAAGATGGAGGCCGACACAGATATGGGCTTGCGTAAATACTCTTTCTACAATGGTGAAGAGTTGGTCTTTATGGCACAAGGTTTTTCTGATGTACGCACTATCAACCAGATAGTGATATTCACCAAGAATATCGGAGTGAAGACGGAGAACGGCAAAACGGTAAAGATTGGCATGAAGCTGGCAGATGTAGTCAAGGACTTTAAGGACAACTGCAACGTGTCGTGGACAGGCGAAGAACCGTCACCCGTTATCCACGCAGGTTCGAGCATCAAGTTCGACACCGTTGACGCTACGTTCACGCCATCGTTCTTGAAGCGTGTGAAGGGCATAGAGGGTTCATTTGAAGACATGCTTCCCGTCACTGCCGCTGATATATCATCTGATGAAAAGGTGGAAAGCATTGTGCTGGGCTATTGAAATTCCGATGGAAAACAAACTTCAACAAGGAACTGTAATGACCGATTTGGTATAAATAAAACATTCTTCAAACGCCCGATGCTGTCATTATTCAGCATCGGGCATTTAATTTCTATGGTATTTCTAAAGAATGAATGGAAGCGTGCTAAAGCGGAAATCGATTGGGGCGCATGTCTCAAGTTGTCGTTACCACTATCTGATAACGATGTTATCACTGCCTAGTAACGCTCCTTACTCTGCCATTAGCAACCCACAACTCGGCTTTTTGTGGAAATCTTCTCGTTTTGTAAATAAAAGTAAAGTTGGATAATGTTTACAAAATAAGATGAAAAGGAAGCCTGATAGCACATCTTTATTTGCAAAAATCATAGATGAATCTTGTCAAGAGGTGCAGAAAATGTTATTTATGGGTTCTCCTTCATTCATCCGTTTTGTCGTTCGCACAACCATCTCCATGGCTTGTGCTTTGTCGGGGTTTTGATAGAATCCGCACCCGAAATCTTTGCCTTTTCGTGAACAGTTAGATCTATGTCCTCTATGTTGACATTGCTGCCATGATATAATTTCAGCATGCTAAATGCCCTCCGTGTTCTCAATGGAGAGCGTATGCTCAGCGGCATAGCAGTCAATAAGGAAATCGATAGCATTAAATCTACGCAGATAAGTATAGGCTTTGGGCATCGTTAAATTGTAACTTCTATTCTCATGGTTGCAGTACGTATCTTCCTGTGTTTTTACTCAAAGACAAAGACATCTATAGTTTGGGCTGAGTCAGTGGCTTCCTTGTCCTGACGTGCCAGCATTTCGAGGGCTGAAATGAGTTGAGACTTACCGGTGTCTATCACGATGAGATGGGGTAGCGGTGTCTTACTGTCGGTTTGCCAATAGGTAGACTCCTGTAGGTCGAATGCCTTGTCGAGGGTGTGGTTGCCTTGCTCGCTGTTGGCATAGCGTGCTTGCCAGTCTGAACGATCTATGCGTTGTCCGTTCTCGTCTTGTGCATGGATTTCTGCAATGGCTGTTTGTGGCTTCCCATTGTGGGTATCCTTTATTTGTAGGGCTACGTAGCGCCCTTTTGTGGGCTTGTCGAGGCGGATGGTCTGCCATCCATTGCTGGGGGGCAGTGTGGTAGTGAGCGTTATTTTCAGTTTGTTAAGGTCGGGACACATGCTCTTGTCGTGGTGGCGGTCGGTCTTGTCGAGGTTCAGTTGGTCGATGATGGGGTGGTCAAGACATTGCACCTTGGCTTCCCCTTTGCTTCCTGTCACATCAAGGACGACAATCTCGTTGCGTCCACGCTTTAGCCAACAACCTGGAACGTAGAGTGTCTGCTGCGGTCCGATGTGCCAAAATCGTCCGATGGCATGCCCGTTCACATAAACTTGTCCTTTGCCGAATGCTTCCATGTTAAGAAAGGTGTCTCCCACTTTTTTCAGAGAGAAGTAGCCTCGATAATAACCAGGAAGTTTTTCTGCAGTGGCAGTTTGTTGGGTGGCAGAGGCGAGAGCCTTGATGGTTGTGGCGTAGTCGTCGGGTATGGTGGCGCAAGTCCATTGACGGGGTGCCCATACCCCTTGGTTTGTGGTGATAGTCACATCGCCGATGATACCCTTACGGTCTTTGATGGCTTGTCCGAAATTGATGCGTCCCATTCCTTCGACCACAATTTTTAGTTCTGTTCCTTGCTTTACCTGTGGCAGCAATAGCGACTTTTCGTTCTGCACACGGTCGGTTTTGCCCACATACTTGCCGTCTATGTACACTTGTGCATAGTCGTGTGCGTCCATCGCGAGCACTGCTTGTCCTTGCATTTCGGGTAGTGTCGTGGTGTATACCATCGATCCCCAGCCCATATCCATGGCTTCAAAGGTGAGTGGACGGTCGCTGGTGCATATGCTATCGATGCCATTCTGCAGCGGTGCAAATTCAGATAGTAGTATTTCGGGGGTACTGATAAATGGCATAGGGGCTTTGGGAACGGCAGGGAGTTTCTTCTCGCTATATCGTTGCAGCACCTCACGCAACAACCAGAATTTGGGTGTCGGTTGTCCATATTCGTTGATGGGCGCATCATAGTCGTAGGATGTCACATCGGGCTTAAACCCGGGGCTGTTTGCTCCAGCCCAATGTCCGAACGAAGTGCCACCATGGGTCATGTAGAGTGAGAAACTGATACCCTTTGAAAGCATCTCTTCAATGCCGTTGACCATGGCTTGTGCCGACCGTGTTTCGTGACGTGCGCCCCACTTGTCAAACCAACCGCTCCAATATTCTGAGCACATCTTGGGAGCATCAGGACGCAGTTCGCCCAACTTGCAGAACTGTTGGTCTATGTTGGCTCCTGTGCCGAAATTCATGGTCCACACCAAGTCGTCAAGTCCATTCCATGTGAAGTTGGAAGACCAGTCACATTGGAAGAGTGTCATCTCTTTTCCCCAATGCTTGCGCAAGATGTCGCGCACGGCACTCACATAGACCTTGTCCTTGCCATAACTGCCGTATTCGTTCTCCACTTGTACCATGATAATCGGTCCGCCATGGGCGATGCTCAGTGGCTCTAGCTGCTCTGCCACTCGCTGTTCGAACACAGCTACACGTTCTATGAAATAAGGATCTTGTCCTCGGAGTCGTATATTTTTCTTTTTCAATAGCCACCATGGCAGACCGCCCATCTCCCATTCGGCGCATACATAAGGCCCGGGGCGCACGATGACATACATGCCGTGCTTTTGTGCCAGACGGCAGAACGCAGCCACATCCTTATTGCCCGTGAAGTCGAACACACCCTCGCATTGTTCGTGGAGGTTCCAAAACACATAGAGGCAAATCGTGTTCATGCCCAATGCCTTGCACGACAAGATGCGGTGTTCCCAATAGTCGCGTGGTATGCGAGGGTAGTGCAATTCGGCTGCCTTGATGACAAATGGCTTTCCGTCAAGCAGGAACGTACCCTTGCCCGTTGTAAATGAATGAGTTTTAGGTGCTGCCGCGATTGTCGGAGCGTAGCAGATGGCGCACAATATAAGCAGTGTGCGCACTAGGAAAAGATTAGTTTGTTTCATGCGGACAAAGTTACAGATAAAACGAAAACAAACCTTGATTCTTGTTTGATTTTTCGCTAATATGGAGCAACTTTCTGCATAAATGGAAGAGGAAAATAAAATATTAACACTTTATATAAGAAAAGTGCCTATTTATAAATAGTATTTAGTATCTTTGCGCAAAGATGCCTTTTCCTTTTGTTTTGTAGATAGGAAATGGAAAGGAGAGAATTCTTTGGAAAAGAACAAACACGTTTATATGAAAGAAAAGCAGAGAAGATGGTTGTCAGTCCTAGCTGAAATGATTTTGTTTCCAACCATAGGTATGGCACAGGTCAGCGACACGATTACGAAATCGCTTGATGAGGTAGTTGTTCAGGTGGCATACGATGCCGCCAAGAGGTCTACCATTACGGGAGCAGTCACCCAGGTGGATAGTAAGCAGATTGCCGTGCGGCCTGTGACGAGTGTGACGGCGGCATTGGAAGGAAACACTGCTGGAGTCTTGATTAACAATACCTATGGAGAACCAGGCAACACGCCCGTTATCCGCATTCGTGGTTTTGGTAGCGTGAACGGCACGTCTGATCCGTTGGTTGTGCTCGATGGCGTGCCTTATTCAGGCTCAATCGCCGACCTGAATGCTCACGACATTGAGAGCATCACTGTGCTCAAAGATGCTGCGTCGTGTGCTCTCTATGGCAATCGTGCATCCAATGGTGTGGTGCTCATCACTACCAAGCGTGATACAAACCGCGGTATGCACTTCGAATTAAACGTGCGCCAAGGCATCTATTCGCGAGGTGTTGGCGAATACAAACGTTTAAATGCCAATCAGTTCATGGAGGCAAGTTGGCAGGATATGCGCAATTCTTACATGAGTCAGGGAAAGACTGCCGAAGAAGCCAGTGCTTACGCCTCTGCCCACTTGATAGACGAGCGGTTGATGCTCAATATCTATAACAAGGCGGACGACCAACTCTTTGATGCGAGCGGCAAACTTGTTTCCGATGCACAGGTGTTGTCTGGTTATGCCGAAGATCTCGACTGGTACGACCAAGCCATCCGCAGTGGCTATCGCCAGGAATATAATTTCAGTGGCAGTGTTGCTAACTCCAAGAGCGACGGATATTTCTCTGTGAACTATCTTGGCGAGGATGGCTATTTGAAGAACTCCGATTTTAAACGCCTGAATGGTCGTGCCCAGATGAATTTCCGTCCCAAGAAATGGTTCTATACGGGATTCTCGCTTTCGGGAAGTCGGCAGAATGCCACAGCATCGAATGGTACGAGTTCCAATTCTTACTATAATCAATTCAAGTTCTGCCGTTACATAGCCCCCATCTACCCCGTTCATTTGCATCATGCTGACGGCAGTTATATGTTGGATGCTTCGGGTAACCGCTTGTACGATTCGGGTTCCTATACTCTTGCGGATGGAAACACTAAGGTGACACGCTATCAGTTTTCCGATCGTCACGTGTTGGAAGAAACCGAACGAAACTCCAACAAGATTGTTCGTAGCAGACTGCAGGGGAATTTCTATGCCACTTTCAATTTCCTAAACGACTTTTCCTTCAAAGTCAATGGTGACATTACAGGGGTGAATCAGGAACGCCGCATCTATTATAGTGCACAGATAGGTGATGGAAAGGGCTCTAATGGCATGGTGGCCCAGACGAACGTTCGCGATATGTATTATACTTTCCAACAGCAACTTCGTTGGCAGCATGCTTTCAGCAAGCACCTAGTGAGTGCATTTGTAGGACATGAGAATTATGAATACAAGTATGACTATGCCTATATCCAGAAGTCTAATCAGACATTTGAGGGCAAGGACAACCTGTCTAATTTTAATACCAACAATACGAGTACGGGCTACGAGCAGAAATATCGCACGGAGAGTTATTTGGGAAGGGTTCGCTATGGTTATGACGACAAGTACAATGTTGAAGCTTCGTTCCGCCGTGATGGTTCTTCACGTTTTGCAGAAGACAAACGGTGGGGCAATTTCGGTAGCATCGGTGTCAACTGGAACGTAAGCAAGGAAGCGTTCATGCAGTCCGTCAAGTGGGTGAACAGTCTCAAACTGCGTGCCGACTTTGGCCAGGTGGGCAACGATGCCAGTGCCGATTTGTATGCCTATCAGGCCCTCTACAAAGCCGACAAAAATGGAGGTGAGGGGGCTTATTATATTAGTCAACTTGCTAATACCGACCTCAAATGGGAAACGGGTGAATCTTTCGACCTCGGTGTAGACGCACGCTTGTTCGATTGTTGGAACATCAGTGTAGACTATTTTGACAAACGCAACAAGGACTTGATATTCCGAGTCTATCTGCCCTTGTCGGCAGGCGCAACGTCTGAATTGGAGGCTTCTTCTTCGGTGTTGCGCAATTTGGGTACTATTTCCAACCGAGGATTTGAGATCTCTACGGATGTCGACGTGTTCCGCAACCGCAACTGGAAAGTAAACTTCGCTCTCAATGCAGCTTTCATTAGCAACAAAGTGTTGAAACTGCCTGAGCAGAACAAACAGGGCATCACCAACGGCATCTATCGCATCACCGAAGGCAAGAGCTTGTATCAGTATAACATCCCTACCTTTGTGGGTGTAGACCAAATGACCGGCAATGCACTATATAATGTGAATTTGGAAGACAACTATATCAAGGATGGTGACAACATCATCGGTAATGAGAATGGTACAAACATTACGAAAAAAGTGGTGAAGATAGGCGGCAACTATTATGTCAATGACATCACTTGTGCTATCAACGAAGATCAGGGGTCGGCATTACCCAAATGCTACGGAAGTTTCATGCCATCGGTTCGTTATAAGGCTTTTTCTTTGTCAGCTTTGTTCACTTTTTCGATGGGAGGTAAGGTCTTTGATGATGTGTATCGTAACTTGATGACGACGACAACCTCGGCATCCAACCTGCATGAAGACATTATGAAATCGTGGCAAGGTGTGCCTGAGGGGATGACAGAAGATTCGCCCAACCGCATTTGGGTGGGTGGCATTCCGCAGATAAACAACTCCTTGTCGGACAACAACAATGCCATTTCTTCACGCTGGTTGACTAGTGCCAGCTATCTAGTGCTGAAGAACCTGAATGCCTCTTATGAGTTGCCTCGTAAGTGGATGCGTGCCCTTGACTTGGAGTCGGCTACACTGAGCGTGATGTGTGAAAACCTGTTCACTTGCACCAAACGCAAGGGTATGGAACCGCAGCAGACTTTCAATGGCCTGCAGTCTAACACGCTAGTATCGGCACGGGTGTTCAGTTTCGGCATCAATGTGAAATTCTAAAACGCAAACACAATGAAAAATCCCATTTCTATCATATGTACGCTCTTGGTCTGCTTGACTTTTTCTTCGTGTGGCAGCGACTATCTCTCTGTCCATTCAGATGCATTCGAGGGTTCGGATATCATCTTTTCGACCACCGACAATGTGAAGTTGGCAGTCAATGGACTTTCCAAGATGATGACCCAGCGATATCTCAAAACGCAACACTATAATGGTGAGGGAACCATCAAGACATTCTATGGAAACCTTCAAGGCAACGACTATCAGAAATACCTCTCATCATTCAGTGCCATTGCCAAGATGCAACACATGACTAATCCAGAGGTTCTTTATGACTATTATCCGTGGTATTACTATTATAGAATTATCGGTAATGCCAATACAATCATCATGCATGTGGGTGAAGCACAGGGCGCAGCCAACGAAAAAATGTTTCTCAAGGCACAGGCTCTCACCTATCGTGCCTATTGTTATGCCATGCTGGTGCAACTTTATGGCAAGCGCTGGATGGATAGCAACAATGGGGAAACCAATGGTGTGGTGCTACGCACCGATGAGTCGAAAGGCGACATGCCTTTGTCTACACTTGGTCAATGCTATGCGCAGATTTATGCCGATCTTGATGAGGCTATCCAGTTGTTCACGCAGTCTGGCCTTGACCGCGATGCAGACTGCAACTATTTGCCCAATGTGAATGCGGCTTATGCGGTCTATGCCCGTGCTTCCATCAACCGTGAAGACTGGCAGACGGCAGCCCATTATGCTAGCCTGGCACGCCAAGGTTATCCGCTGATGACCAACGATGAGTATTTCGCAGGCTTCAACACACCCAATAGTGAATGGATATGGAGTGTGTATGGCTCAGAGGAAGAGTCGCTATATTATTTCCAGTTTTTTGCCTACGAAGGTTCAAACTCCAGTAGTTCTTGGTTCCGCTCGCGTCCGTCTGCCATCAGCAAAGAACTTTACGATTTAATTCCTGCTACCGACGTGCGCCGCGATCTCTTTCTCGACCCGAAAGACGATGAGTATAACCCCAACACGATGCTGGCTGAATCTGTACTGACGGCAAGGGCAAAACGTGACTATGCTGCCCGGCTTTATTCCACGACACAGATCAATGCTTACATGCAGTTCAAGAATATGGCAAAGGCGCAGCCTGGTGTGGGACATCTGAACTTGTTCCGCTCTTCGGAAATGTATCTGATAGAAGCAGAAGCCTACTGTCATATTGGTGGAAAGGATGCTGATGTGCAGCAGTTGTTGGTGGAACTGAACCGCACATCGGGCAGAAACCCAGAATATGACTGCACCTTGACGGGGACGGCATTGTTAGATGAAGTGCGTCTATATAACCGCATTGAACTGTGGGGCGAGGGACACGACTTCTTCAACTACAAACGCTGGGGACTGCCCATTGTGCGTCATACCACGGGACAAGGCGGAAGTTTTCTTTCGGCATTCGCCGGGACAATAGCACCCGATGCATATAACGGATGGACGTGGACGGTTCCCAAGATGGAATACGACTACAACTCCGATATCATAGGCAATGAATAATATGAAATGATACACAGAAACAAACATATAACATATAAACGCATGCTACTCACTGTTGTCGCCTTTTGGACGGCGACAGTGAGTATTTGCGCTCAAAACAATCCCTATAAAATCCGCGATGACCTGTTCGCTATTTACGAAAAGGCATACGAAAACAGGCGCATACCACAGGGCCTACACTTGGCAGACAGTTTGTATCACCGAGCTACAATCGAGGGGGATAAGAAGGCACAATGTTTGGCGTTGACCATCCATTTCCTCTATCACTTTTTTCGAACCGATTATGCTGCTTTCGAAAAGGCTGGGCGTGTGCTGCAAGAAAAGGCATTACAGACGGGGTATGTGCAATATTTCTATTTTGTGATGACCAATAAGGTGACGTGGTTGATGAACAACGGTAAACAGGTGCAGGCTATCCAATATGTGAAGGACATGCAGAAATATGCCGAAGAACATCATCATACCTATGGCATCTATGCGGGCTATCGTAGTCTAGGGTTGGTACAGATGGAACGAGGCGATGTCTTGCAAGCCATACAAAGTTATCGATCGGCATTGGAATTTGGATTGGAAAACCTTCCTAATCAAGATATGTCGCAGAACTACCGCAACATTGCGGAGTGCTATCGTTATATGGAGAACTACGAACTGATGTTGGAGAATGTAGACAAAGGTCTTGAAATCGTGAAGTCGGTATCGGCGCGCACCATCTTGTTGCAGAATCGTTGTTTCGCCTTGTTCATGTTGAATCGTGACAAGGAATTTCTTGAATTGCTGCCATCGGTAGAAAAACTGACAGGTCCCATCAGTGGGGCCAACACCAACATCGTAGAGGAACTGCACATTTTTAAGAAAATTCTTGAAGGTGACAATGACGGGGCACTGAAAGACATTGATAAAATCAAGAGCATAGCCAACCGATTGCGGCTTTACGTAATCTACTACACACGCTGCAACAACTATAAGATGGCGACGTCGTATTATCGCCAGAGTGTGCATCTGCGTGATCAGATAGCCGAGAAGGTGTCTCGCGAAGACTTGGCAGATATGAATGCGCGGTATAATAACCGCGGCTTGGAGATTGAAAAGCAGAAAATGGCTTATCAGAAAGCCCAACTGGAACTTTCCTACACGCAACTCTCGCTTGAAAATTCATCGCTCGAACTTAATAAAACCAAGGCTTCTGAGCATCTTGCCAAGCTCAATGCCGACAACTATCTGCTTTCTCTCAACAACAAGCAGTTGGAAACTAAGCAACTGCGCAACTTGCTTGCTGCCCAAAAAGCGCAGCGTGAACTGAAGGAGCAAGAGGTAGAAACCCAAAATAAGATGGTGTTTGTTCTGCTGTTTGTGGCAGGCATCATCTTCCTGCTTACGGCTGCTTACGTCTATTATATCAGAAGGGCATCGAAGAAACTCAAAACACTCAACTGCCATCTGCGTCACGCTGTGACTGAATTGTCTGTAGCCAAGGAAAAAGCACTGCAAGCTGATAAAATGAAAACCTTGTTCATTCAGAATATGAGTCACGAGATACGCACGCCGCTCAATGCTATTGTCGGCTTCACACAAGTGCTCATTGAAATGGATGAAAATCTAGATAAGGAGGAGAAACTGGAAATGGGCAAGTGCATTGCCGACAATTCCGATTTGTTGAGCACGCTCATCAACGACATTCTCGACCTGACTTCGCTTGAGAGTGGAAAGTATGTGATGAAAATGGAACCGGTGAACGTGACCGACTTGTGTCATCAGGCATTGAAGACAGTCATGCATCGCAAAGCCCCAGATGTGGAGCTGAAATTCTATGCCGATGTGGCAAACGATTTCGTCATCAATACCGATGATACCCGTGTGATGCAAGTGCTCATCAACATGCTTACCAATGCTGAGAAGAATACCACCGAAGGTTCCATCACGTTGTCTTGTTCACTCTATGCGCATCCAGGCTATCTCACATTCAGTGTGGCTGACACGGGCATAGGCATCCCGAAGGGAAAGGCGAAAGAAATATTCGAGCGGTTCAAGAAACTGGATCAATATAAACAAGGTACAGGACTCGGATTGAACATCTGCCGAATGATTGCGGAAAAGCTAGATGGCGACATCTATGTAGATGAGAACTATACCGACGGAGCCCGCTTTGTGTTTACCGTCAAATTGTAGAAATGAAAAACGATGACAGAGTTAAGTGGAAAAGACTTGAAACTGTCGTCGTTTTGTTATATGGACCGCCTATAGCAAGCATCATGGGTGAGGGATAAATGAAAAAGAGGATTTCCGTGTGGAAATCCTCTTGGGTGACTCGCATGGGGCTCGAACCCATGACCCCAACATTAAAAGTGTTGTGCTCT
>CAVKQP010000037.1:0-13148 GCA_963658165.1 Clostridium sp. CAG:302
ACGCTTCGTCTATCTGCAAAGAGGGTTCGCCACCCGTAAGCACCACCAGTTTTGCCTCGTATGGTGCAATTTCGCGAATGATTTCCTCGTCGCTCATCTCCTGATAGCCGGTGAAATCGGTGTCGCAAAAAGCACATTTCAAGTTGCATCCCGAGAACCTGATGAAGATGGCGGCGCGCCCTGTGTTGCGTCCCTCCCCTTGTAGGGAATAGAATATTTCGTTGATTCGTTTCATCGTCAGTCTACTTCGTAGGATGCTATATTGCCTTCGCTCTCCTGCACGGTCACCTTATAGCAGTGGTCAATCTGTTCGGAAATCCATCGAGCCATGTTTTCTGCAGTGGGGTTGAAAGGCAGAATGTCGTTGAGATACTTATGGTCGAGCAGGTCTTGTATCTTCCGCTTGATTTCTGTAAAGTCGGTTACCATGCCGTTACTGTTCAGTTCTTTGGCACGGCAATAGATGGTGACAATCCAATTGTGACCATGAATCGACGTGCATTTGCTCTCGTAGTCGAGTTTCAGTCGGTGGGCTGCCGATATTTCGAGTCTTTTTTCTACGTAGTACATATTATATTAAGCGTTGTTGTTATTCTCTTTGGCAGAATGTCTATCACACGATAACGTCTGTTCCGAGCTTGCGGGCGATGGCGTTGCGGATGGTTTGAAGATCCTTGAGTTCTGCCATCACCTCCATCATCTTCTCCATATCGCTACCCGCCAACTTAAGTTCGTTCTCCTTGAGTTTGAGCATCTCGTCGACGTAATCCTTGCGGAAATCAAGAATAAGGTGCAAAATCTGGGAGGTGAGACTATAGCCGATGTTTTGCGAAGCGAAACTTTTCGACAGCTGGAAGCGGTCGATGGTCATGTCGACTGCCACCTTACTGATTTTGATATCGGGGTGGTGGGTGAAATAGGTCTCCGCTTTGAACCCTTCATCGTCGAGGTGCTCCACACACTCCTGTAGTATTTGGTTGTAGAGTGGCGTATGGAACTGTAGGTCGTCTGCGCCGAGATCAATCTGTACATATTGTGCTAGCGGCAGACTAACGTCCTCTTCGTCTTCGTTTTTCACGGTGATGAGTTCTTCGCCATGACGGATAATCATTTGGATAATCATTTGTTCCACCAAGCGTTCTGGTTCTTTGGCGGTTGGCGCAGCGGCGATGGGCGTGTTGGCTTCGCGCTCGCGTTCACGGCGTAGTTCCTTGGTCACCTGTTCTCGATCGTTCTGTATGTATCCGTTCATCGTGTTGATGAGCGTCTGTTCGGAGATGCCCGTGCGGTGAGAACACTCTTTTAGGTAGGACGCTCTCACTATTTGGTTGTGTATTACCGAGATGCTCTTCACGATGGAATTGATAGCTTCCGATCGCTTAATGGGGTCGGTCACCCCCTTGAGGAGCAGGTTTATCTTGAACACGATGAAGTCGGTCTGGTTGTCTTCCACATATTTGCGGAAGTCGGATGCCGTGTGCTTGCGCGAGAAACTGTCGGGATCTTCGTCTTCGGGGAACTGGAGAATTTTTACATTCATGCCTTCAGCGAGCAACATGTCGGTGCCTCGTAGGGCGGCATGGATGCCCGCAGCATCGCCATCATAGAGGAGCACGATGTTTTGGGTGAAGCGATGGAGAGTGCGAATCTGGTGTACGCTCAGTGCTGTGCCCGAATTGGCGACAACGTTCTCAATGCCGCTTTGGTGCATGGCGATGACATCCATGTAGCCTTCTACCATATATACGCAGTCTTCCTTGGCGATAGTCTTCTTCGCTTGGTATATGCCGTATAGCTCATGATCCTTGTGAAAGATCTCTGACTCGGGCGAATTGACATACTTCTGGTTCACCCCTTTGGTGCGAGAGTCGAGTACGCGTCCTCCGAAAGCTACGACTTTTCCACTCACACCTATCCATGGGAAGATTACGCGTCCGGCAAACCGGTCGATGAGACCGCCCGCCTGATCGCGTTCGTAGGCAAGTCCGGTCTTCACGAGAAACTCTTTTTGGTAGCCTCGTCCGAGTGCGTGGTCAGACATAGCCGTCTTTGAGTTGAGCGCAAATCCCAATCTGAACTTGTTGATCACATCGTCGCGAAATCCGCGTGAGCGGAAGTATTGCATGCCGATAGCGATGCCATCGGGTTCGTGGTGGAGCACGTGTTCAAAATAGTCGGCAGCCCATTCGTTGACGAGAAACATGCTCTCGCGTTCGTTTTGTTCTTTTTTTTCTTCCTCAGACAGCTCTTTCTCCTTGATTTCGATGCCGTATTTGTTGGCTAACCAACGGAGGGCTTCGGGATAGGTCATCTGTTCGTGCTCCATGATGAAGCCTACGGGGTTGCCACCCTTGCCGCATGAGAAACATTTGCAGTAGCCTTTCGAAGGGGAAACATAGAAGGATGGCGTGCGCTCGTTGTGGAACGGGCACAAGCCTTTATAGTTCGCTCCACTTTTGCGAAGTGTTACGAATTCTGATACGACATCTACAATGTTTGCCGCATCCATGATCCTGTCGATGGTAGCTCTGTCTATCATTCAGCCAATAAGATAATTCGGGGTTTCACAGATACCTTATGAATGGTTTTGCAAAATTAGGTAAAAATCCCGAAACAGGGCGTTCTGCGGACCTAAAAAGTGACGAAGAAAAGTAGGGGAGCAGTCAGCGAGAAACACGAAAACCTATTTCGATAGTCGGTATTCCTGCGGTGTGCATCCTTCGAGACGCTTGAAATACTTGCAGAAAAAACTGGCTGTAGCGAAGTGCAGTCGGTCGGCAATCTCGGCAACCGACAGGTTGCCATGACGCAGCATCACCTTAGCAATGGTGATTACCGCCTTGTCGATCCACTCTTTAGCGGTGATGCCGCTCACTTGGCGGACCACTGTGCCCAGGTAGCGCTCAGTGACGCATATCTTGTCGGCATAGAAAGCGAGTTGCCGCTGTGTTCGACAGTGATCGTTGACGAGTCGGATGAAGCGGTCGAAGATGTCGTTGGCTGTGCGGTGGATGGTGACTTCGGGTCGTTGACTCATGAAGATATCGTTATAGCGACAGGTGATGGCTGCCAACATATGGTTCACCACATCCCGACTGACACCTTCCATTTCCTCTGAATACTGTCTGTCGGTGATAGTAACCAACTGCCAGAGCATCTGGAACATACGGTCAAGCAATGCGATTTCGCCTTCGCAGATGGCTCTAACGCCGTGTTTACGCAGTCCGTTGAACACTTCTAACGATTGCCCCTGGTGTATGAACTGGAACAAATCGGCAGGGATACCCATGCCCGTCACTAAGAAATCGTCGCTCATCTCGAGTGGTTCGACAATGCTGCTAGGGCATATGAAGACGGCAGAGCCCGCTTTGACAACATACTCTTGAAGGTTTAGATACCCATGCATGTAGCCGCGCTTCACCACGCCCAGGCGATAGTCTTCCAACAAATAAGGGCTTTGGGCACTGTTGATAAAAGGCTTAAACAATTTGTTGATATTGAGGACAACGGCTAACCCGTTCTTGAAATAAAGTCGGTTGCTTTGTTTTTGTTCGTTATCGAGCATGTCAAACATATTTGACAGCGTCAGTCTTTGGGGTTGTTTCATATCGTTTGGATAATTAACCTGGATGTTCTTTTTGTGGAATAATATGTGCAAAGATACGGATTTGTGCTGATAGCGTGTTCTTTTCTGTTGAAAATTGAACAAAAGGAACATTACTTCATTCTGAAGGATAATCTTTCCCCAGTCTACAAGAGATAACTTTGCAACAGACAAACAGATGAATCATGAAGAAGAGAAGATTACTTGTGTGTATGCTAGGGTTGGTTTTCACGTATTCCGCCCACGCATTGTCGCTTGAAGAATGCCTTCGATTGGCACGAGAGAACTATCCTGCTATACGCCAATACGGACTGATTGCGCAAACGCGCGACTTTACAATGGAAAACGCAGTGAAGGGATGGTTGCCCAAGGTGAGCATCTCGGCGGGAACTTCAGCGTTTACTGACGTGCTGAAGGAGACAACTGTGACACGACAGATGGGCATGGAGATGAAGAACTATGTGGCGGATGCTGCAGTCGTGGTGCGGCAGAACGTGCATGACGGAGGTCAGATAGCCGTGAACAAACAACTGGCATCGGCACAAGCCGACGTGCAACAACGGCAGCTCGATGTGTCGCTTTATGCCCTCAACGAAAGGGTTGAGCAACTCTATTTCGGCATCTTACTCCTAGATGCACAGTTGACGCAAAATCGTTTGTTGCTCGATGACTTGACGAATAGCGAGCAGACTGTGCGCAGCATGATGAGAAGTGGTATAGCCAACCAAGCCGATCTCGATGCCTTGCTCGTGGAAAAAGTCAAAACTACCCAACAACATGAATCGTTGGAGACTGCTCGAAAGGCTTATCTACGCATGCTCGGCGTATTCGTGGGGAAGTTTGTCGCTGAGGACGAAACGCTTGAAAAGCCTATGGCGGTCACTGCATCGGCAACAACAAATGGGGGCGTAAACCGCCCTGAACTACGGTTCTATGATTCGCAAGACCTCCTGCTCGACGCGCAACGCCGTCAACTTGACACCCGTCTCCGCCCCACAGTGAGTTTCTTTGGAGCAGGATGGATACATAGCCGAGTGTCAGACCTGTTGAACAATGCCAATCTCATGGGAGGCATCTCGCTTTCATGGAACATCGGCGCGCTTTATACACGCAAGAATGACCTACGGAAACTAGATGTGCAACGGCAGATGAATGGTGTGCAGCGAGATGTGTTTCTCTTCAACAACCGCCTGCAGAACGAGGAAGCATCGGGCACGGCACAGTCGCTTCGCCGCCAAATTGTGCAAGACAACGAAATCGTACGCTTGCGTGAAAACATACGTGGCAAGAGCGATAAGAGGGTGCAACTGGGCACAGAGAGCATTCATGAATTGGTGCGCGACATCAATGCTGTGAGTCAAGCACGTGCACAGAAGGCACAGCACGAGATAGAACTACTGAAAGAAACATACAGAATTAAAAACTTGAACAATGAATAGCAGATTTGGAAAGACCCTATTGGGCATGATCACCCTATTGGGCTTGTCGTCGTGTGGGGACAGTGAGAAAGCCTATGATGCAACGGGCACGTTTGAGGCAACCGAAGTGACCGTGTCGGCAGAGCAGAACGGCACATTGCTCCGCTTCGATATACACGAAGGCGACAACTTGCAAGCAGGTAGCCAAGTGGGTCTGATAGACACCGTGCAACTCTATCTGAAGGCGCGACAGATGGGGATAACCAAGTTGGTATATGCCGCTCAACGACCTGACGTGGCGAAACAAGTGGCAGCCACGCGCCAACAGCTCGACAAGGCACGTGAGGAATACAACCGCTTCTCTGCACTTGTGGCAGAGGGAGCAGCCAACCGCAAGTCGCAGGATGACGCACGTAGTCAAGTTAAAGTGCTCGAACGTCAACTCGAAGCTCTGCAGTCGCAGCTCGAAACCACCACCCACAGTCTTGATGCACAGATGAGTACTGCCGATGTGCAGCGGATGCAGGTGGCAGACCAACTGCGCAAGTGTCACATCACATCGCCCATTGGCGGTACTGTTCTGGAAAAGTATGCCGAATGTGGAGAGTTTGCTACGGTGGGTAAACCGCTTTTCAAAGTGGCGGATATCAGTAGGATATACCTTCGTGCCTATGTCACTTCGGCCCAACTGAAAGGCGTGAAAATAGGACAGCGAGTGAAGGTTTATGCTGACTATGGGGGCGAAAGTAACCGAAAGGAGTACGAGGGACGGATCACATGGGTATCAGCCAAAGCGGAGTTTACGCCCAAAACCATCCTCACAGACGACGAGCGGGCAGACTTAGTCTACGCTGTGAAGATAGCGGTCAAGAACGACGGCTTGCTGAAAATAGGCATGTATGGAGAGGTGAAGTTATGACCCCAGCAATCATAGTAGACGGTGTGAGCAAACGCTATGGAAAAGTAGAAGCGTTGCGCCACGTGAATTTCACGGTCGAGGAAGGCGAAATCTTCGGACTGATAGGACCCGATGGGGCAGGCAAGACGAGTCTGTTCCGCATACTTGCCACGCTGTTGTTGGCAGATGAAGGGACGGCGAGCGTGGACGGCTACGATGTGGTGAGAGGTATGAAAGATATCCGTAGTAGGGTAGGATATATGCCTGGATGCTTCTCGCTCTATCAAGATTTGAGCGTGGAAGAGAATTTAGCATTCTTTGCAGCCATATTCGGCACCACTATAACCGCTGCTTACGACCGTATAAAGGCAATATATGCCCAGATAGAACCCTTCAAGAAACGTCGTGCTGGAGCCCTTTCGGGAGGCATGAAACAGAAGTTGGCACTATCGTGTGCATTGGTTCACAATCCCCGCATCTTGCTCCTGGATGAGCCTACTACGGGTGTAGACCCTGTGAGTAGAAAGGATTTCTGGAAGATGCTCGCCGATTTGAAACGCGATGGCATGACCATCGTGGTGTCTACACCCTATCTCGATGAGGTGCGCCAATGTGACCGAATCGCCTTCCTGCAACAGGGAGAGGTGCGCGGCATAGGCAGTCCGGAGGAAATACTCGACCGTTTCAAAGATGTGTTCAATCCTCCAAGCATCTTGCATGAGAAAAAAGAACACAGACGCGAACCTGTTATCGAAGTGGAACACTTAGTCAAGGCATTCGGAAACTTCCGAGCTGTCGATGACATCTCGTTTACCGTGGAACGTGGTGAGATATTCGGTTTCTTGGGAGCCAATGGTGCCGGCAAGACCACAGCGATGCATATCCTTACCGGACTGAATAGACCCACCAGTGGTAGTGGCAGTGTGGCTGGCTGTGACCTGCTGACGGAGTATGAACAAATCAAGCGGCATATAGGCTATATGAGCCAGAAATTCTCACTCTATGAGGACCTTACCGTTAGGGAAAACATACGACTTTTTGGTGGTATCTATGGAATGAATAGGCATGACATACGCCGCAAGACCGATGAACTGCTCAATCGGTTGCATTTTGCTGACCATGGTGATGACCTTGTGGCAAGTTTGCCGTTGGGCTGGAAGCAGAAGTTGGCATTCTCCGTGAGTATATTTCATGATCCTGAAATTGTCTTTCTCGACGAGCCGACAGGCGGCGTAGACCCTGCTACACGCCGACAGTTTTGGCAACTCATATATGATGCTGCCGATCGAGGCATCACAGTCTTTGTCACAACTCACTATATGGACGAGGCGGAATATTGCGACCGCATCTCGATTATGGTCGACGGGAAAATCAAGGCAATGGGTTCTCCGGCTGCGCTGAAGCACGAATTGAACTTGCCCGACATGGATCACGTCTTTACTTATCTGGCACGGCAGTCTACGCGCCAGTAACTTTATATCTACCTAATTACACATGAAGCAGTTTCTATCATTCGTGATTAAAGAGGCGCGCCACATACTACGTGACAAGCGCACCATGCTCATCCTCTTCGGTATGCCCGTGGTGATGATGCTCCTCTTCGGTTTTGCCATTTCCACCGATGTGAAAAACGTGCGCACGGTGGTGGTCTTGTCTTCTGTAGACCATACGACGCAGGGGATGGTTGAGGCCTTAGGAGCCAATGAATACTTCCATATATTATATAAGGTGAATACACCAGCTGAGGCGGAAACACTCATTCGACATCAAAAAGCTGATGTGGCAGTGGTGTTCAGTGAGCAGTTTGCCTCGAAACGGAATGGCATACAGGTGATGACAGACGGTGCCGACCCCAATATGGCACAACTATATGCCAACTATGCCACCCAGATATTGAATGGCTATCTTGCTCGAACGTCGGGCAATGGACAGACTACCAGTTTTCATCAGTTTGAGTTGCTAACCAAGTTACTCTACAATCCGCAGATGCGCAGTTGCTATAATTTCGTGCCTGGCATTATGGGTATGCTCTTGATGCTCATATGTGCGATGATGACTTCTATCAGCATCGTGCGTGAAAAGGAGCGCGGAACGATGGAGGTACTCTTGGTTAGTCCAGTACGCCCGCTAATGATTATCGTGGCGAAAGTCGTGCCCTATCTGATGCTCGCATTCCTCATCTTGGCAGCGATACTCCTCATCTCCAAATATATACTCATGGTTCCGTTGGCGGGTAGTCTGCTATGGATAGTGCTTGTCTCGGGCGTTTACATCTTGGTGGCGTTGTCTCTCGGATTGCTCATCAGTACGGTGGCGAAGACGCAATTGGTAGCTCTGCTTGCCTCGGCAATGATGCTCATCCTGCCGTGTATCCTACTGAGCGGCATGATGTTTCCCGTGGAGAGCATGCCCACCATACTCCAATATGTCTCTGCCATCATGCCGCCGCGTTACTACATATCGGCTATGCGGAAACTCATGATAATGGGCGTGGGCATAGAAAAGGTGATGCACGAACTGATGGTGCTCCTTGCAATGGCAGCAATGCTCCTCACGGTGGCTTTACTGAAGTTTAACAAACGGCTATAATGCTATATGATACTTGGATATCTGATACAAAAAGAATTTTTGCAGATACGCCGCAATGCGTTTCTGCCACGGGTCATCGTGATGTTTCCCATCATGATTATGTGTGTAATGCCTTGGGTAATGAACATGGAGGTAAAGAACATCGCAGTAGAGGTGGTCGACAACGACCATTCTACGCTCTCCTCCCAACTGATGCATCGCATCGCGGCGAGCGACTATTTCATGTTTATGGGCAGAAAGAATACCTTCCAAGAGGTGCTTGAAGATGTGGAACGCTCGGCTGCAGACGTGGTAGTTGAAATTCCGCCACATTTCGAACGTGCTTTGCAAAGAGGGGAAAATCCGCAGATATTGGTAGTGACGAATGCCGTGAATGGCACGAAAGGGACGATGGGCAACACATATATGAGCAACATCATCACCCGCCATCTCACCCCAGAAGCATGGTTGCGGGCTGCGGAAAGTAAGACGTCAGTACTCTATCTCTATAACAAGCACTTGAATTACAAGCTCTTCATGATTCCTTCGCTGATGGCTATCTTAGTGATGTTGATGTGTGGCTTCTTGCCAGCTCTCAATATTGTGGGAGAAAAAGAGTGTGGAACGATAGAAGCCATCAACGTGACACCGATAGAAAAGTGGGAGTTTATTCTTGCCAAACTGATACCTTATTGGTTGATAGCGTTGGTGGTGATGACCGTATGTTTTGTGTTGGTTTGGGCTGTCTATGGCATTACGTCGGCGGGAAATCTAGGATTGGTCTATCTTTTGGCGATGTTGCTGGCATTTGTATTTAGTGGTTTGGGATTGGTCGTGTCTAACTATAATGACACCATGCAACAGGCTGTATTTGTGATGTGGTTTATCGTGGTGTGCTTGCTGCTTCTCAGCGGACTTTTTACTCCTGTTCGTTCCATGCCTCATTGGGCATATCTCACCACGTATGTTAACCCGATGCACTATTTCATCGACGCTATACGTACTGTCTTCGTGCGCGGTGGCGATTGGTCGTGCATCTCCCACCAGTTGTTGGCACTCACTTCCATTGCCCTCATCATGAACATATGGGCAGTGGCAAGCTATCGCAAAAACTCATGATGGCAGCCAACAAACAGTTCCTTTTTTGTTCTTTATGACGACGATATAAATTATTTTAGTATATTTGCAGCGGCTTCTGCAAGATAGAAGAATGAAAGATAGAACTGTAGATGAGCAAGAAAGAACATGAAAAGAGGATGGTGGAGCAGATGATAAGACTCTACTGTCTGAAGAAGGAAGGCAACGCATCATTGTGCCCAGCATGTGAAGAACTGCTGAAGTATGCCCACTTCAGACTTGATCATTGTCGCTTTGGCAATGACAAGACATCATGCAAGAAATGCCCCGTACACTGCTATCGACCGCAGATGCGTGAGCGCATACGTGTAGTGATGCGTTGGGCGGGTCCGAGAATGATGTTATATCACCCTATGGCTGCACTGAAACATCTCTTTAAATAGCGTAGCAAGATGTTTTTAGTCTTATGCCAGACTGTGAAAATGAATCTATAGACTACAATCTAAACCACCAATGATGAAAAGAACAACCTTTTATCTGTTACTATCCCTACTCTGCATGCTTAGTGTACTGTCTTCGTGCAGCAAAAAATCACGCCGTTTCGTTATTGGCGTGTCGCAATGTAGCGAAGACGTATGGCGCGAGAAACTGAACAACGAGTTGCGTGTGTGTGCTTCATCCTATGACGACATAGACTTGCGCATATCGTCAGCTTATGACGATGTGGAACTGCAGACACGCCAAATAGATCAGTTTGTGGCTGATGGCGTGGATTTGCTCATTGTCGCTCCTGGCCAGGTGAAAGTTTCTACCGCCATAGAGCGGGCATATGACAAGGGCATACCCATCATCGTGTTCGACCGACGGGTGCATTCCAACAAGTACACTGCCTATATCGGTGCCGACAATGAGGAGATGGGACGCAACATGGCACGCTTCCTGTCAACGCAAGTGAAAGGTAGTGGGCGCATTCTTGAGATCTGTGGTCTGTCTACATCGTCACCAGCCGTAGACCGAGCAAGAGGGTTTGATCGTGAAGTGGCTAAGCATCACAACTTGGATATAGTAAAACGTATGGAAGGCGATTGGACGGAACAGAATGCCTATAGTCTCACCGACTCCCTGCTCACTGTCTCACCAGCAGACTTTACCTATGTCTTTGCCCATAATGACCGCATGGCTATGGGCGCACGCAAGGCTGCCAAAAAGCATGGGATAGATCTTAGTAATGTGCAGTTCCTTGGCATCGATGCTATGCCTCAGGATGGCGGAGGCATGCAACTGGTAAGAGACGGCGAACTTCTTGCTTCCTATATTTATCCTACGCGCGGCGACGAAGTGATGAAGTTGGCTTATGATATTCTCAACAAGAAACCGTTCAAGCGTGTGAATCTGCTCTCGTCTGCTCTCGTGACGCGCGACAATGCCAGTGTCTTGCTCATGCAGAATGATGAGACTAAGCGCCAGGCAGACAACCTCATATCACTCAGAAATCGCGTGGTGGCTACAACTAATGCCTTCGATACGCAGCGCAGTTATCTCTTCATGCTCATGCTTCTTGTGTGCTTGTTGTTTGGAGTATGCACCTTCGCCGTGAAAGCTTATCTTGCCAAAACACGTTTCAACCGGCAGTTGCAAGAGAGCATAGCACAACAGAAACAGATGACAGCCGACATGGAGCAAATGACGCAGACTCAATTGCGCTTCTTCACCAATGTGTCACACGAACTGCGCACTCCGCTCACACTCATATCTGGTCCTGCTGACCAACTTGCTGAGCGAAATACCATCAAGGGAGAGGACCGCAATCTAGTGGATATGATACGCCGCAATGTGAAGATACTGTCGCAACTTGTGGACGAGATTCTGGAGTTCAGACGCATTCAGAACGACAAGGCAAAACTTAAACTCAATCGCTTTGATATTGATAAGGAACTTCAATTGTGGGTATCAGATTTTGCTGCAGTCGCTGAGCGGCGTGGTCTTACTCTTGCCTATGAAGCTACTGAAAGTGCATCGGTGATTGCCGATAAGGAGAAAGTGTCGCACATCTATTTCAATCTCATGACCAATGCGTTGAAATATACTCCTTGTGGTGGTAAGATTATTACTCGACTTGAAATCACCGACAGCACGTTTCGCATGATTGTGGCAGACACAGGAAAAGGTATGTCTAAAGAAGATTGTAGTCACATCTTTGATCGATTCTATCAAGCCAAAGGTTCGGCGGGCGGCACAGGCATTGGTCTTGCCATAGTGAAAGGCTATACCGACCTACATCATGGCAAGGCTTCCGTGGAGAGCTCCATAGGCAAGGGTTCTGCATTTACTATCGAATTGCCTTTGTTTCAACAGGGATATGATTCCGCACAGGATGAAGGAAATATTCAGTGCACGGTTGACAATACTCTTGCCGACGACTATGCGGCAGAAGATATTAGGTCGCGTCAGAATGTAGAAACACTTGTATCCGTTGACGATTGCGACAACAGTAAACCTCTTGTATTGGTTGTAGACGATAATGTTAGTATGAGGAGTTATATCAAGAGCATCCTTCAACCGCAGTATAATGTCATAGAGGCGCAGAATGGAGAAGAAGCTCTTGCCGAAGCGCGAAGGAAAGTGCCACAAATTGTAATCTCTGATGTCATGATGCCTGTGATGGACGGACTTGAACTGAGCCGGCGCATGAAGGAGGATATCTCCATAAGTCATATTCCCGTTATTCTCCTCTCTGCCCGTGTGCTTGACGAACAGCGTGCCGAAGGTTATGCCACGGGTGCTGACTCTTATATCACAAAGCCATTCTCTGCTTCAACACTTCTTGCACGCATAGACAATCTGTTGAAAAACCGTCTGCAACTGAAGCGCATTTTCTCAGGTACATTACAGGAGCAGGAAGATGATGAAAAATCACTCAGCGAGCGTGATAAGACCTTTGTGGCACAATTGCGCAAGGCAATTAAAAGGCATATTCCAGATGCCGACTATTCTGTGGAAGACCTTGGCGCAGAGATAGGCTTCAGTCGTGTACAACTCTATAGGAAAGTGAAGGCGCTTACAGGATATTCTGTAGTGGACTTATTCCGCAAAGCGCGCCTTGCAAGGGCAAAGTATCTGCTGGAAACTACTGACAAGACCGTGCAGGAGGTGGCTTATGAGGTAGGCTTTACTACTCCGTCTTACTTTGCCAAACGTTACAAGGAGGAATTCGGTATAAATCCCAGCAATAGTATCAGGTAAAGTCAGATAGTATCAGGTAAAGTCACACTGAAGTAATCCCTTAAAAAATGCACTACGGTGCGTTGCCACTTGCACTATAGTGCGTTGGCGCTTCCACTATAGTGCGTTGGCCATCGCACCGTAGTGCATTTTTATGTATTAAGTCAGCATTTTTATGTATTAAGTCACGGTGATTATTCAACAAATCGTTCATGTAGTACCTCTGATGTTACATGAACGATTTGTTTTCACTTGTGTAACAATCGTGGTATGCAGGAAGACAACGCATTCATAATTTTGCGGCAGAGATCAAACCAATAACGCTAACAATCAAAACGTAAGAATTATGAATACCTTATTT
>CAVKQP010000038.1:0-8345 GCA_963658165.1 Clostridium sp. CAG:302
CTGCACACTGTGGCGCAGCTCGTCGAGCTGGCGCAGGTTCTCCTTCCAGCAGTCGTCGATTACATGCAGCATGATTACGCGTTCAAACTGCTTCACCACATCCTTGCCCTCGGTGCGGTAGGCTTCCTTCAGGTCGCAAGGTATGTTGTAGAGGCGTTTTCCGTCGGTTATGGGCACCATGATGCGCTCGTAAATCGCGCCTTGTGTCTCTTCTACCTGCTTGATTATCGGGTAGGCAACGCCCTCAATGCGGTCGGTTTTGCGCTTGAATGTTGCCATTGTTTCCTGGAAGGCACGCTCTTCAAGGTCGGCCTTGTTAGCGTTTTCAAATTCTTCTTCGGTGAACGGGCATTCCATGGCAAGGATTTTGAGGAAGTCCTCGCGGCATCCGGTGTAGTCGTTGGTCTCGATAATGTTCACAACGCGGTCCCAAATAATGTTGGTGATGTCCATGCCGATGCGCTCACCCATCAGGGCGTGGCGGCGCTTCTCGTAGACCACGGTGCGCTGCTTGTTCATCACGTCGTCGTATTCAAGCAGACGCTTACGGATACCGAAGTTGTTTTCCTCCACTTTCTTCTGAGCGCGCTCAATGCTCTTCGAAATCATTGGCGACTCAATGCGCTCGCCCTCCTTGAAGCCTAGTCGGTCCATGATAGAGGCGATGCGCTCGGATGCGAACAGACGCATCAATTTGTCTTCGAGCGACACGTAGAATACAGAAGAACCAGGGTCTCCCTGACGTCCGGCACGACCACGCAACTGGCGGTCTACACGGCGGCTTTCGTGGCGCTCCGTACCGATGATGGCAAGACCGCCTGCTGCCTTTACCTCTGGTGTCAGCTTGATGTCGGTACCACGACCTGCCATGTTGGTAGCGATGGTCACTGCACCGAGCATGCGCTCTTCTTCGTGCTTGTTGCCGTCGGCGTCGACGATCTCTACCTTGCCCAGTGTGCTGCGTCCTGCTTCCTGCACGATGTGTGCTTCGCGCATGTGCTGCTTGGCATTCAGGGTGTTGTGGGGTATGTGGCGCATGTCGAGCATCTTGCTCAACATTTCGGAGATGTCTACCGAAGTGGTACCTACCAATACAGGACGACCAGCATTACGCATCTCGATAATCTCGTCGATGACCGCCTTGTATTTCTCGCGGGCTGTCTTGTAGACACGGTCGTCGAGGTCTTTGCGGGCGATAGGTTTGTTGGTGGGAATTTCCACCACATCGAGTTTATAGATATCCCAAAACTCGCCAGCTTCGGTGCTTGCTGTACCGGTCATACCTGAGAGTTTGTGGTACATGCGGAAATAGTTCTGCAGGGTGATGGTGGCGAATGTCTGGGTAGCTGCTTCCACCTTCACATGCTCTTTGGCTTCCACAGCTTGGTGCAGACCGTCACTCCAACGGCGGCCTTCCATGATACGACCTGTCTGTTCGTCGACGATTTTCACTTCGCCATCGAGCACCACGTATTCTTCGTTGTTGTTGAACATGGTGTATGCCTTGAGCAACTGCTGCAGCGTGTGTACGCGCTCGCTCTGCACGGCATAGTGGTTGAGCATGTCGTCTTTCTTGTCGAGGCGCTGCTGGTCGTCGAGGTCTTTCTCGTTCTCGAGAGCAGACAGTTCGCTGGCGATGTCGGGGAGGACAAAGAGTTCCTTGTCGTTCACTTGACTTGACAACCATTCTGTACCCTTGTCGGTGAGGTCGCACGAGTTGAGCTTTTCGTCAACCACGAAGTAGAGGGGCTCTACCGCTTCGGGCATCTTGCGGTTGTTGTTCTCCATGTAGTATTCCTCGGTCTTGAGCATGCCCGCCTTGACACCTTCTTCCGAGAGGTATTTGATGAGCGGCTTGTTCTTAGGCAGAGCCTTGAACGAGCGATAGAGTGAGAGGAAACCGGCATCGATAGTCTTCTGGTCTTTGTTCTGCTGGCCCTGAGCAATCAACTGCTTGGCATCGGCGAGATACTGGGTGGCGAGCTTGCGCTGCACGCCCACGAGCTTCTCTACCAATGGTTGGTATTCTTCATACATCTGGTCGTCGCCCTTGGGCACAGGACCAGAGATGATGAGTGGTGTGCGGGCGTCGTCGATGAGCACGGAGTCAACCTCGTCGACGATGGCGTAGTTGTGTGCGCGCTGCACGAGGTCTGACGGAGAGATGGCCATGTTGTCACGCAGATAGTCAAAACCAAACTCGTTGTTCGTACCGAACGTGATGTCTGCCATGTATGCCTTGCGGCGCTCTGGCGAGTTGGGGCGGTGCTTGTCAATGCAGTCTACCGACAATCCATTGAATTCATAGAGCGGGCCCATCCATTCGGAGTCACGCTTGGCGAGGTAGTCGTTGACGGTCACCACGTGTACACCATTGCCAGTGAGGGCATTGAGGAATACGGGGAGGGTAGCCACGAGGGTCTTTCCTTCACCTGTTGCCATCTCGGCAATCTTGCCTTGATGGAGCACCACGCCACCGAAGAGCTGCACGTCGTAGTGCACCATCTCCCATTTCAGGTCGTTGCCGCCTGCGGTCCAGTGGTTGTGATAGATGGCTTTGTCGCCATCGATGGTGATAAAGTCGTTCTTCGGATCTGATGCCAGCTCGCGGTCGAAGTCGGTGGCGGTCACCACGGTATCCTCGTTCTCCGCAAAGCGGCGGGCTGTATCTTTTACGATGCTGAAAGCCACAGGCAACACTTCTGTGAGGGCTTTCTCGTAGATTTCGAGCACTTCCTTCTCGAGCTTGTCTATCTGGTTGAAGATAGATTCGCGCTCGTCGATGGGTGTCTCTTCGATTTTCGCTTTGAGTTCAGCAATCTTAGCCTTCTGTTCGTTGGCAGAGTCTTGCACATACTTCTTGATTTCGTTCGTACGTGCACGCAGTTCATCGTTGCTCAGCGCCTTGATTTCGGGGTAGGCTGCCTTCACTTGCTCCACGATAGGCTGGATGAGCTTCATGTCGCGCGAAGACTTGTTGCCGAACAATGACTGTAGGATTTTGTTGAAATTCATTGTTATATTGTTTTTTATCTTATTCTACTTTGAGTTGCAAAGGTACTGCAAATTGGAGACAATACAAAGGAAACCTCTCCTTTTTTATGGTCTGCCGTTGGCGTACCTATATAATATAAGGTGAAATGGGGTGATGGGAATGCCATCACATGCCCTTTGCTGAAATCAGTAAAGGGGGGCTTTCTTGCATGCGTTCGGGGCTCTGATGCGTATTGCCTTGGCTATGGTAGGGGCAATGCGGTCTACCGTGACGGACAGGGTGATGCGCTCGGCTCTCACGTCGGCGCCATAGATGATAATAGGGAAGGGCACGAACGAAGCGCGTGCCGTAAATGTCTCTTGGTTGTCTTCGTTGAGCAGTTGCCATCCTGGTGTCACCTCGATGACGATGTCGCCATTCACGTTGGGCATATATCCGTTGCGGATGGTCTCCAGGTCGCTGCTGCGGCTCGACAGGAGCAAGTCGCTGGTGTAGACGTCGTGCACGCCCGACAGTTGGGTGAGGAATGCCTGGCACCGCTTCAGCACGTCGCTCATGCTCAGACGCTTCTGCTCGATGAGTTTGTCGTTGAGGTAGAGTTGGTTGTGGAAGTAGGTGTTCACATAGCGACCTTGTCCATAGACTGCTCCGAGATAGATGTTGAGCAGGTTGGCAGTGCGGTTGATATAGAACGTGCCGGTCGGTATGCGATATTTGGCGTAGTCGGCTTTCTCTTCCTCGTGGCTATATCCTGTGCTGGTGATGACGAAGAGCACGTTTTGTCTGCCGAGGTTTTGCTCGATGGTAGAGATGAGCTTGCCGATGTTCTTGTCGAGATTGACGTAGGTCTGCTGCAACTCGCTCTGCCATTGTGTCGTCTTGTCACTCTTCTCGTTGCCCGCATAGTAGGTCACTTCGAGCAGGTCGGGACGGCTGTCTGTGCCCATCGAAGTGTTGCGGAAGCATTGTAGTGCCAACTCAGTGACACTTGAATTGATGGCGGTGAAGTCTTTGGTCCTTAACGACTTGGGTGGATTGGTCTCGTTAAACAGTTTGAACCATTTGGGCGGTTCCTTTCCGTAGTAGGTCGAAGTGACCCACTTGCCGTTGTCATCTATCCAGAAAGCACCATCGGCAGCGTGTCCGGCTGACAGAATGGCGGCATTGCGGAAGGGGGCTATAGCATAGACAATGGCTCCACCTTCGGTGGCTATTTTCAGTTCATCGCCGATGGTCGACGAGACGATATGGTTGGGTGAATATTTATATTTGGCGTCAGCGTCGCAGTCTATGGGCTGCAAGGTGTTGCGGTCGAGCCATTTCTCGCCCACCACACCATGATAATAAGGTGTGGCACCCGTGTTGATGGTGGCTATTGCCGAAGCCTTGTCGATGGGGGTGAATGCGTAGGAGGCATTCTCAAATATCTTGCCTTGCTTGAGCAACTTGCGAAATCCGTTGTCGGAATAGAGTGGGGCAAAGGCTTCTATGTAGTCAGAGCGCAACTGGTCAACGGTGATGTTGACCACGAGTTTCGGCGCGGGATTGAGCGTCTGGGCTTCAGTCCCGGTGGCGGTGATGGCGATGAGCGCTGCTGTGATGTATTTGTTCATGTCAGTGAATTCTCGTTTTGCATACTACATAGTGCGACATACATCTAGTCAGCAAAGATAATGCCACAAAATACATTCCTTCGGCATAGCTTTGGAAAAAGCCTCCGAGGAGGAACAGAATGATGAGCAGGGCGCTGAGGGTTGCCCATTTCGGATAGGCGTGTCTGCGAGATGCTTTCACCACACTCCATATGAAGAACAGTGGAAGTGGGTTGAATAGCAAGATTTGGAGGTTGAGACTCACCGTGGGATGCTGTGAGAAGACCATGGCGAGGAGGATGATGCCTGCCACGCCACTGAGGGTCATCAGCACGATGTCTATGCCCCAATATATTTTCCGTTGGCGCATTTCGGCGAAGGAAACCAGACAGCAGACAATCAGCAATGCCACACTGCACATCCGTGGCGTGGGGCAGAAACCTGTGTCTTCAACTTGCACACCAGCGGGCACGACGATGGTTGTTTTGCTCACCAGTGGCTTGCCGTCCAAGCGGGCATGGTCGAAGTCATATTCCAAATGTTCTGGCAGAAACTGCTGCTCGCTCACGGAAGTCTTTTGGTCGGCTTTCACGCCGAGCAATAGGTCGTTTCCCAATCTCGCCCAACGATGGTTGCTGTTGTAGCCATGTATCATCTCGCGAAACGAGGGACCATCGGTTTTCCGCGTGTAGACCACCTTGTGGTGCTCCGCCTCGATGTTGTCGATGAGAATGTCGCGGGCACGGGTGGTGCAGTTGTCATAGAAATAGTTGTAGCGATATTCCCTGTTTTGCGGTTCATAGTTGTTTTCTATCGCCTTGATGATGCGTTCTTTCGAAGCGTTGTCGATGTTCAGGGTTTGTTGCACCACCTGACTGCCGTAGTGTGCATATTCCTCGCAAAACAAGGGGAAGGGAATGATGCCCATCTCGTAGTCCGTCAAGCCGAAGACAAAGCGCAGAATGAAAAAAGGCTTGTTGAAGCTGAACATCCCGTAGTTGACCGCCACGTCGATGCCCCGCACTGGATTTTCGTAGCGAATGGCGGTGTGACCATATAGGCTATACACTTCGTCGTGGGGTGAACAGGTGAGCAGACTGATGCGCACCTGGTCGGTTTCAGAAGCATTTGGGTGATTGTCAAGGGAAGATGCGGTGGATGTTATATTGTTGAAAACCAATAATATAACGCCGAGTATGATAGTCCTTGTAATGTCTTTAAAACTTTTCACGATGCAAAAATAACTTTAATTATTGACTTTCCGTGCTATTATTTCGTTTTTTTTCAATAATTTTGCAGCATCGATTAAATTCGCACGCGCTCAGAAGCGTGTAATAATAAAGAAGATTAATGAAGAAAAACATCGTGAGCGCCCTCTTCTTGACGGCGATGTCTCTGACAGCAGTGGCTCAGAGTGGAACCAATTCTCCATACAGTCAGTATGGATTGGGCGTATTGGCGGATCAGACTAGTGGTTTCAACCGTGGCATGAACGGCGTAGGACTGGGCTTCCGCGAGCATAATCAAGTGAACTTTGTCAACCCGGCATCTTATTCTTCGATAGACTCACTTACGTTTATCTTTGATGCTGGCGTGAGCGGACAGATAACCAACTTTAAAGAGAACGGCAAGAAACTCAATGCCAACAATGCCGATTTCGAATATGCCGTGGCTGGATTCCGTGCTTTCAAGCATGTGGGTATGAGTTTCGGTATCTTGCCGTTCACCAATATCGGTTATAATTATTCATCATCACAGACTTTGAATGGGGTTTCTTCCGCCTATTATACCAACACTTATGAAGGTTCGGGCGGCTTGCATCAGATCTATTTGGGTGCAGGTTGGGAACCTTTGAAGGGCTTGTCTATCGGTGCCAATGTTGCCTATTTGTGGGGTAGCATCGACCGCACCGTGTCTAATTCCTACAGCGATTCCTATGTCAACACCCTGTCGAAGAGCTATTTGGCAGACGTGCGCAGCTACAACCTCATGTTCGGTTTGCAGTATCAACTGGCGCTGAACAAGAAAGAAAGTGTGACCGTAGGTGCTACTTACACCCTCGGACACAAGTTGGGCGCCGACCCTCAGTGCATCGTTAGTTCGGTGAACAGTCAGACCTCTGTGGCATATTCCGACACGATGACGGTGAACAACGGCCTCGAAATCCCTACCATGTTGGGCGTGGGCTTGTCTTGGAACCATGACAACAAACTCAAGGTGGGTGTCGACTATACGCTTCAAAAGTGGGGCAGCGTGCAGTTCCCCCAATATAAAGTGGTGAACGACGTGCACACTTATCAGTTGTATAACAACCTGTTCTCCGACCGCCACAAGGTGAATCTCGGTGTAGACTATTGCGACAATGAGCGCTCACGCCATTTCTTGGGCCGCATCCACTACCGTGCAGGAGCCTCCTATGCGTCTTCCTATCAGAAGATTAATGGTCTGGACGGACCTAAAGAGCTGTCGGTGAGTGCTGGTTTCGGCATCCCCATCACCAACGGATGGAACAACCGCTCCGTTCTCAACATCAGTGGCCAGTGGGTGCATCAGGCAGCTAAGGGCCTCATCACGGAAAACACCTTCCGCATTAATATTGGCTTGACCTTCAACGAACGCTGGTTCATGAAGTGGAAAGTGAACTAATCATATCGTCAATTGGATAAAGCAAGCCTTCTTTTTATATGGAGCTTCTTGTTGTTGGCACTCTTTGCCTGCAACAATCCTCAGGAACACACCGCTCCCGCCATTCGTGCCCGCGACTCGGTAGCCACGATGACAAGCTATGGCGTCAATACGCTGGTGTCTGATTCGGGCGTCATCAAATATAAGATTGTGACCGAACGGTGGGAGGTGAACCAAAACGTAAACCCGTCGCGCTGGATATTCAACAAGGGACTTTTCTTGGAGCAATTCGATGAAAAGTTTCACGTGCAGTCGTATATCCAGTGCGATACTGCGTATTATTACGACACCAAACGACTTTGGGAACTGCGTGGCAGAGTGCGCGTGCTCACCAAGGAGGGGCTGCGCTTCTCCAGCGAAGAACTCTTCTGGAACGAAAACGAGCACGAACTCTATTCCAACAAGTTCTCCCATCTCATCACGCCCGACCGACAACTGCAGGGCAGCTATTTCCGTAGCGACGAGCGCATGACACGCTACTATGTGTCGAACACCAAAGGCTCGTTTGAGAAGGGCGACATCGACAAGGCGCCTGCCGACACGGTGAAGAAGACCACTGCTGCTCCCGCCGACAGTGCGGCTGCTCCACAAGGTCGTCCGCGCGCGTTGCCACAACGAAAACATTGAAATGTACATTCATATCATATTAGGATTAATCATCACGTTGGTGCTGTCCGCATTCTTCTCGGGAATGGAGATGGCGTTTGTCTCAAGCAACCGCATGCTTGCAGAAATGGACAAAGAGAAGAGTGGGGTGACCCAGTTCTGCCTGTCGCTCTTCTATCGGCAACCCAACAACTTTGTGAGCACGATGCTTGTGGGCAACAATATTGTGCTCGTACTCTATGGTTTGCTCTTTGCCAAACTGTTTGACAGCACGGTGTTTGCCGGTCTCGACGCCGGTTTCCGCGTCACTGCCGACACCGTTGTGTCTACCCTCATTGTGCTCTTTACGGGCGAATTCCTCCCCAAAATGTTCTTCAAGAGCAGTCCCAACACGCTGCTCTCGTTCTTTGCTCCCGTCGCCTTCTTCTTCTATATCCTCCTTTGGCCCATCTCTCGCTTTGCCACCC